>NZ_JBGKEB010000014.1:0-112276 GCF_041399425.1 Enterobacter sp. KBR-315C3_2022 | reverse complement strand
CCAATATATAGTACATCGGGAGCCTCGATTTTTTATAAATTAATATTTCCCGTAAATGATATTCTTGGTGTGAATGCTTATCTGTGAATCAGTAGGAATTCAGAGTTGATTTATCACGATGAGTGTTAACTTGAATCTTAAGGCCTCAGGCGCTAGCATTAGACTCAAAGCAGTAAGGACATCAATCCCTTCCTCGTCGGGTTTAACGACGCGGAAGGGATTTTTTTTCATCTTTTATACCGTATCGACTCTACATGAGGTCAGGACATGAGCACTTTAGGTCATCAGTACGACAACTCTCTGGTATCTAACGCGTTTGGTTTTTTACGCCTTCCGATGAACTTCCAGCCGTACGACAGCGACGCTGACTGGGTCATCACCGGCGTGCCGTTTGATATGGCAACCTCGGGTCGTGCCGGCGGGCGCCACGGGCCTGCGGCCATCCGTCAGGTGTCAACCAACCTGGCGTGGGAGCATAACCGCTTCCCGTGGAACTTCGACATGCGCGAGCGCCTGAACGTGGTCGACTGCGGTGACCTGGTGTACGCCTTCGGCGACGCGCGCGAAATGAGTGAAAAGCTGCAGGCGCACGCGGAGAAGCTGCTGGCGGCCGGGAAGCGCATGCTCTCCTTCGGCGGCGACCACTTCGTCACCCTGCCGCTGCTGCGCGCCCACGCGAAGCACTTTGGCAAAATGGCGCTGGTGCATTTTGATGCCCATACCGATACCTACGCAAACGGCTGCGAGTTTGACCACGGCACCATGTTCTTCACGGCGCCAAAAGAAGGCCTGATCGATCCGCATCACTCCGTACAGATCGGCATCCGCACCGAGTTCGATAAGGACAACGGCTTCACCGTGCTGGACGCCTGCCAGGTGAACGACCGCGGCGTGGACGACATCATCGCGCAGGTGAAGCAGATCGTCGGCGACATGCCGGTTTATCTGACCTTCGACATTGACTGCCTGGACCCGGCCTTTGCGCCGGGTACCGGTACGCCGGTGATCGGCGGCCTGACCTCCGACCGCGCGATCAAGCTGGTGCGCGGCCTCAAAGATCTGAACATCGTCGGCATGGACGTTGTTGAGGTGGCTCCGGCTTACGACCAGTCCGAGATCACCGCGCTGGCGGCGGCGACCCTGGCGCTGGAGATGCTGTACATCCAGGCGGCGAAAAAAGGCGAATAAGCCTACGCGTCAGATGCTGCTGCGCGACGCATGCGCAGCAGCGCTATTCCTCCCGCTAGCGGCGCAACCCGAATCAAAACTCCATCCAAAACAAAGCGGTTTTTTAACATTTTCATATCATTTGGCTGAAAATGTTCGGCAAATCCCCGGCTAATAATCATTAAAGCGATATTTACCCTGCCGGTGCTGGAAATAATAATACGTCACGGCAGCGCAACCTCGCCCAGCCGTAATGCCCTCGTTGTATTTTCCAGAATCGAGTTGAAGTATTTTATTTTCATAGGAGTGATTGTCACCCACCTAAAATGGTTCACAGGTGAAACTCATTGTTTTATATAGATAAAAATAAATATAGTTTCACCTGTGAAACACCCTAGTCGCGCGCGTTAATAGTTTTTAATGAATAAAAAGAAAAGAAGTCAACTGCGTTTTATCACATCACAGTGACATTATAAAAACGTATTCATTCACGCCTGAATAATGAAAATTTCATATCGCTGCATTTTTTCGTGATCGTTTGCACAGTTAGCTCATTAAATAGCATTTATTTAACAAAATCGTCACATCGGCGCTTGACGAAACATTCATCGCTTTTATATTGACCGTATTAAATAAGAAACAGAGTTTCATATATGAAACAAAAGCCTGGAGGATCGCGATGAGCTGGATAGGCGTATGTGACGCAGAACAAGTACAGGAAGATTTCCCTTTTAGCGGCAGCGTCGAGGGTAAAGAGATCGGCGTTTACCTGATCGACGGCGAATATTACGCGCTGGAAGACGTATGCCCTCATGCCTATGCGCTGCTGAGCCAGGGCTTTGTGGAGGATGGCAAAGTGGAGTGCCCGCTGCACGAGGCTGTTTTCGACGTCAAAACCGGCCAGTGCCTGCACGGCCCCGGCGGCCGCAACCTCAACCGCTACCCGGTTCGGGTCTTTGAAAATCAAATCCAGATTACCTTCGTCGAGGAGACCGTGGCATGAGCGACACCCTGAACTTCAACCCGGCGCTGCCGGAAAGCCGCCAGTTTGCCCCTCCCGCCGAGGGCGGCAACGGCGCGATCCACAAGCCGGGCGAATACACGAACCTGATCTGGCAAACCCGCAGCCGCGAGCCGGAAAGCTGGGAAGTAAATCTGATTGCCGCGCTGGAAGAACTCTTTGAGCAGGGCGCTGAAACGCTGCCGGAGCTGGTGAACGGGCTAAACGCGGTGCGCATGCACGACCAGCAGGGGGAGCCGTGGAGCGACGCCAGCTTCCAGGCATTCTTACAGGTTAACGGCTACTGAGGGCAAGGCGATGACGACGACCGTACAAAACTATCTTGATAAAGGCCTGCGCGGCCTGTGGTATCCGGTACTGGCGAGCTGGGAAGTGCAGTCCGCGCCGGTGGGCATTACCCGCCTCGGCGAGCAGATCGTGGTCTGGCGCAATAAGGACGGCCAGGTGCAGGCGCTGGAGGACCGCTGTCCGCACCGCGGCGCGCGCCTGTCGATGGGCTGGAACCTCGGGGACCGCATCGCCTGCTGGTATCACGGCGTGGAAGTGGCGGGCAACGGCGAGGTAAAAGACGTGCCCGCCGTGGACAAATGCCCGCTGGTGGGCCAGCAGTGCGTGCGCAGCTATAACGTGCAGGAGGCGCACGGCGCCATTTTCCTGTGGTTTGGCGTCACCGCGGAACAGCAGCCGGACGAGCTGAGCTTCCCGGACGAGCTTGCCGACACGGAAAATTACAGCAACTTCCTCTGCACCGCCGCGTGGAAATGCAACTACCAGTACGCGCTGGAAAACGTCATGGACCCGATGCACGGCACCTACCTGCACTCGTCCTCTCACTCGATGGCGGAAGGGGATCGCAAGGCGGACATGGTCCTGCAGCCGACCCAAACCGGCTTCATCTTCGAGAAAAAAGGCCAGAGCGGCGTCAACTTCGACTGGGTCGAGCTGGGCAACAGCGGCACCTGCTGGATGCGCCTGTCTATTCCCTACAAGAAGCGCTTCGGGCCGGGCGGCCACTTCTTTATCGTCGGCATGGTGGTGCCGGAAGATAACGATAACTGCCGCGTCTTCTTCTGGCGCATCCGCCGGGTGCAGGGCTGGCAGCGCGACATGTGGCGCTTCATGTACCGCAACCGCCTGGAGAAACTGCACTGGGAAGTGCTGGAGCAGGATCGCGTGGTGCTGGAATGCCTGGCGCCGAACGCGCGCGAGCACGAGTACCTGTACCAGCACGACGTCGGCCTCTCCCGCCTGCGCCGCATGATGCAAAAGGCGGCGAAAGAGCAGCTTGCCGCGCGTGAAGCACAGCAGGGTGCCGCCTGATGAACGGCCTGTTGAGCGAAAAACGCATCGTGGTCACCGGCGCCGCGCGCGGGCTGGGCTACCACTTTGCCAAAGCCTGCGCGGAGCAGGGCGCGGCGGTGGTGATGTGCGACATCCTCGAAGGCGAACTGGCCGAGAGCGCGCACGGGCTGCGCGAGCGCGGTTATGCGATCGAATCCCACGCTATCGATCTGGCCGATCCGCATTCCATAGAACATGCGTTCAGCGCCATCGGCGAGCAGGGGCAGATTGACGGGCTGGTCAACAACGCGGCGATGGCCACCGACGTCGGCGGTAAAAACATGATCGATTACGATCCGGATCTCTGGGATCGGGTGATGAACGTCAACGTTAAGGGCACCTGGCTGGTGACGCGCGCCGCCGTGCCGCTGCTGCGCGAGGGGGCGGGGATCGTCAACGTGGCGTCGGACACCGCGCTGTGGGGCGCGCCGCGCCTGATGGCCTATGTCGCCAGCAAAGGCGCAGTGATCGCCATGACGCGCTCGATGGCGCGCGAGCTTGGCGAAAAGCGCATCCGCATCAACGCCATCGCGCCGGGGCTGACCCGCGTCGAGGCCACCGAATACGTGCCCGCCGAGCGGCACCAGCTGTATGAAAATGGCCGTGCGTTATCCGGCGCGCAGCAGCCGGAAGATGTAACCGGCAGCGTGGTGTGGCTGTTAAGCGATCTGTCGCGCTTCATTACCGGGCAGCTGATTCCGGTCAACGGCGGTTTTGTTTTTAACTGAGGCCTGGTGAATATGGAAAACGATCGTGAAGTGAAGTATCTCGTGCCGGGGCTGGAGCGCGGCCTCCAGCTGCTGCTGGCCTTCGGCGAGCAGCACCGCGATCTGACCTTTGCCGAGCTGCACCGGCTGGTGGATATGCCGAAAGCCACCGCCTACCGCGTGGTGCAGACCCTGGAGTACATGGGTTTTCTCGAGCGCAACGCGCGCACCAATACCTTCTCGCTCGGCATGAACGTGCTGCGGCTCGGCTTTGAGTACATCGCCTCGCTGGACGTGGCGCAGGTCGGCCAGCCGGTGATCGAGCAGCTTCGCGACGTCAGCCAGTGCAGCAGCCACCTGGCGATCCGCGACGGGCGCGACATCATCTACATCGCCCGCGTCAGCGCCGCCGGGTCGCGCATCAATCAGGTCAGCATCGGCACCCGCCTGCCGGTGCACTGCACCTCGCTTGGCCGCATGCTGCTGACCGATATTTCCCGCGCGGAGTTTGAACAGCTGTTCCCGCACGAGCGGCTGCCGGGCAACACGCCGGGCCAGCTTCACGACCGCGAGGCCCTGTGGCAGATGGTGCAGCAGGACAAAGCCCGCGGGTTTGTCATCGGCGAATCCTTCTTCCGCCACGGCATCTCCTCCATCGTCTATCCGGTATTTGACCGAAGCGGGCGCGTGGCAGCGGTGGTCAGCATTCTGGTGCCGTCTGAGGAGATCCCGCAGGCCGACCGCGAGCGCCTGCAGAGCGAGGTCAGCCTCGCGGCGGATAAAATATCTGGCTTCTTAGGGTACCTGTCACAGGCCAGTTAAATCAGTGAGTTAACGTCAGGCGCTTCGCTGCGTCGGGCATGTTTTACGCCCAATTCGGGCAACATGAGGCAACAACGATGAGCGTAATCGGAATTGAAAAGCTGGAATTTGGCGTCGATGACCTGACGCACTGCGCTAAATTTATGCAGGACTTTGGCCTGACGGGCGACGCCAGCGGGCAGCGTTTTACCACCCTGAGCGGCGCGCGCGTCGAGCTGAATCCCATCGACAGCCCAAACCTGCCGCCCGCGTTTGAGGCGGGCAACACCCTGCGGCGCATGACCTGGGGCGTGGGTACAGCGCAGGAGCTGGACGCGCTGCGCCCGAAGCTCGCGCAGCAGCCGGGCTTTCGCGAGGTGGGCGACGCGCTCGAGTGTCGCGATCCGAACGGCATGACGCTGCGGGTGCAGGTGAGCCAGCAGACCGACGTCGAGCTGAACGTCGAGCCGATTAACCAGTGGGGCGACATGCGCCGCGTCGACACGCCGAGCCCGGTTTACGACCGTGCCCAGCCGATCAACGTCGGCCACGTGGTGTTCTTCGTCGAAGAGCTGGCGGCGGTGGAAACCTTCTACCGCGAGGTGCTCGGCTTCCAGGTCTCTGACCGCTACATCAACCGCGCCGTATTCCTGCGCTGCGGCCCGCGCGGCGGCCACCACAACCTGTTCCTGCTGCAGCTGCCGAACCGCAGGCGCGGCCTGAACCACGTCGCCTTTACCGTGCGCGACATCCACGAGGTGATCGGCGGCGGCATCGCGATGAACAAAAACGACTGGAGCACCTTTATCGGGCCGGGCCGCCATCCGGTGTCGTCGGCGTACTTCTGGTACGTCAACAGCCCGACCGGCGGCGCGTTTGAGTATTACACCAACGACGACTACCTGACCGAAAACTGGCAGCCGCGCGAGCTGGAGCACTCCCTGGTCTCCTTTACCGAATGGGCGGTGGAGGGCGGCATTGACCACGACACCCGCCGCCAGCAGAAAAAGCCGGAGGCGGTATGACCTCGCGCATTGTCATTATCGGCGGCGGCCAGGCGGGCGGCTGGGCGGCGAAAACCCTGCGCGATGAGGGCTTTGACGACGAGATTTGCGTGGTAGCGGAAGAGGAGTGGGATTTTTACGAGCGCCCGCCGCTGTCGAAAGCCTCTCTGCTGGACGCGAATGCCGCCCTGCCGCGCCTGTTTTCCGAGGAGGCGCAGCAGGCGCTGAACCTGACGTGGTACCGCCCGCTGCGCGCGGAGCAGATCGATCGCGTTGCCAAAACGGTGCTTATGAGCAGCGGCGAGCGTCTTAGTTACAACATACTTTTACTCGCGACCGGCGGGCGGGCGCGCCTGCCGGGCGAGGCGTGGATGGATCATCCGCAGGTGTACACCCTGCGCCACTGGCAGGACGCGCAGCGCCTGAAGGGGCGTCTGGCGGAAAGTAAAACCCTGGCGATTGTCGGCGGCGGCTGGATCGGGCTGGAGATTGCCGCCTCCGCGCGCAAAAGCGGCGTGGCTGTCACGCTGTTCGAGCAGCAGCCCGCGCTCTGCATGCGCTCGGTGAGCGCCGACGTCTCACAGCGGCTGGCGGCGATCCACCGCGAGCAGGGCGTCGATATCCGCACCGGCTGCGGCGCGCTGGAGCTGGAGGATAGCCACGGTCTGCCGGTCATTCACTGCGACGGCAGGCGGGAAACGTTCGATGCGGTTGTCGTCGGGATCGGCGTCGATCTCAACCTGGAGCTGGCGCGCGAGGCCGGGCTGAAAACCGATCGCGGGATCGTGGTGGACGCGCAGGGCCGCACGTCCGATCCGGCGATCTTCGCCGCGGGCGACGTGGCGCAGCACCACCGCTACGGCCTGTGCATTCAGTCCTGGGCTTTTGCGCAGAACCAGGCGGTGGCGACGGCGAAAGCGATGCTCAACCCCGACGCGCCGGGCTACGACGACGCGCCGTGGCTGTGGTCGGATCAATATCAGCACAACATTCAGATCCTCGGCATTCCGCAGGCGGGCAGCACAACCCTCGTCCGCGACGGCGCGCTCTTTTTCTCGCTGGACGAGAGCGGACGCCTGACGCAGCTGGTGGCGTTTAACGACGCGCGCACCGTCAAGCTGGCGAAGCGCTGGATGGCGGCCGGGCGGGATCTGTCCGACGTGCCGCTCGCCGACCCGGCCTTTTCACTGATGTCACTGCGATAGCAAACGCCCACCCGTAGGGGGAGACATGACCACATTAGACACCAACGCCGCGCCTGAACAGGCGAGCGGCGAGGGCATCCGCACGCCCGAAAAGGCGGTTCGCTGGGCGATCCCGCTGTCGCTGCTGGCCTGCGTGCTGCTGGCGTTTTTCGACAAAATCAGCATCGCGGCGCTGTTCTCCGACGGCCATTTTCAGCAGGCGATGGGCATCGATTTTGACACCACGCGCCTCGGCATTCTGATGAGCGCGTTCCTGCTGAGCTACGGCTTTTCGTCGGTCTTTTTAAGCGGCCTGGGAGACAAAATCCCGCCGCTGCGCCTGCTCACCGGCATGATGGCGGTGTGGTGCGTGCTGATGGTGGCGATGGGCTTTACCCATAACTACACGCTGATGATCGTTCTGCGCATTCTGCTCGGCGTGGCGGAAGGGCCGCTGTTTCCGCTGGCCTTCGCCATCGTGCGCCACAACTTCCCGCAGCACCTGCAGGCGCGCGCCACCATGCTCTGGCTGCTCGGCACGCCGGTGGGCGCAGCGATCGGCTTCCCGCTCTCGCTGTGGCTGCTCAATACCTTCGGCTGGCAGAGCACCTTCTTCGTCATGGCGATGCTCACCGTGCCGGTGCTGATCTTCGTGCGCATCGGCCTGCGCGGTATTCGCCTGGAGGCGAAGCCAGCGACGGCCCAGGCGTCTCAGGACGAGCGCCGCGCCGCGCGACGCGAGCTGTTTGTCAGCGCGCATTTCTGGATCATCTGCGTATTCAACGTCGCCTTTCTTACCTACCTGTGGGGCATAAACGGCTGGCTGCCGGGCTACCTGATCAAAGGCAAAGGCATTCATCTGGAGCACGCGGGTTGGCTGTCGTCGATGCCGTTTATCGCCATGCTGGCGGGGGAAGTGATTGGCGCCTGGCTCTCTGACCGCGTCGATAAGCGCGCGGCGGCCTGCTTTATCTCCATGGCGGGCGCGGCGGTCGGGCTGGCGGCGGTGATGCATCTCGACACCCCGCTCGCCATCATCGCGGCGATGAGCTTCAGCACCTTTATGTGGGGCACCGGCGCGCCGAACATTTTCGCCCTGCTGGCGAAGGCCACCCATCCGCGGGTGAGCGCCACGGCGGGGGGCATTTTCAACGGGCTGGGAAACTTTGCGGGGGCGCTGTCGCCTGCGGTGATGGGTGCACTAATCGCCTTCACCCACAGCATGGATTCCGGGCTGATTTTTCTGGCGGTAATGGCGGCAGTAGGCTGCGTCCTGTTACTGCCGCTGCTGAAACGTTACTGAGGAGAGCGTCATGAGTGATTCAACCGTAACCCGTAAAACCGGCATCAAACCTGAAAACCTGACCATGGAAGAGTGGATCGAGTCGCGGATTGCGCGCTTTGAAGGCCGCAAGTACGACTGGAACGCGCTGAAGTTCCAGGCCGACTTCGACCCGAAATACCGCCGCGCGCAGATGCGCTACATCGGCACCGGCGCGACGGGCGTGGCGAACGACACCAACACCGTGCAGGCGGACCACTTCACCTTCTCTACCATGGTGCTGCCGTCGAAGTGCGAAGGGCCGCTGCACCTGCACGACGACGTGGAAGAGGTGTTCTTCATGCTGAAGGGCCAGATCACGCTGATGATTCAGGACGGCGACAGCTACACCGAAACCGTGCTGCGCGAGCGCGACCTGATCTCCGTTCCGGCGGGCATCTACCGCGGGCTGTTTAACCACGGCGAAGAAGAGGCGCTGATGTGCGTCATGCTCGGAACCAACAAGCCGGAAATCCCGACCTATCCGGCCGATCATCCGCTGTCAAAAGTGAAGCGGAACTAAGGGGGCGCAATGACGGGCTTTCGTGAACAGGGAAGCGGCATCCCGCTGATGCTGCTCCACGGCATCAGCTCCGGCGCGGCCTCCTGGCATAAGCAGATGGCGCTGAGCGGCTTTCGCGTGCTGGCGTGGGACATGCCCGGTTACGGCGAAAGCCCGATGCTGGCGGTAGAGCGCGCCAGCGCGGGTGATTACGCCGACGCGCTGGCGGCGATGCTCGACCGCGCGGGCGTCTGGCAGGCGGTGCTGGTGGGGCATTCGCTCGGGGCGCTGGTGGCCTCGGCTTTTGCGACGAAGTTCCCGACGCGCGTGCTGCACCTGGTGCTGGCGGACGCCGCGCAGGGCTACGGCCAGGCCGCGCCGGAGCAGCGCGAGCAGGTCTGGCGCAACCGCGAGCAGCAGATGGCGCTGGGCGGTGAAATCCTCGCCCAGACCCGCGCGGCGAAGCTGCTGCGCCCCGGCGCGCGCGAGGAGGACATTGCCACCGTCGCGGCGGGGATGCGCAGCCTGCGGGCGGAGGGCTACCTTGCCGCAGCATGGATGCTGGCGCACGACGATATTCACGGCTGGCTGAAGCGGTATTCCGGCGCGTTTGAGGTCTGGTGCGGCGAGCAGGACGCCATCACCCAGCCGGAACTGGTGCAGGGGCTGGCGCTGCGCTACGGCATGCCGTTTACCGCCATTCCGCAGGCCGGGCACGCCAGCTATCTCGATAACGACGCGTTTTTTAACCAACGGCTTTTACGCATTAAAGAAGAGGTGCGCGATGAATGCACACATTGAGGGCCGCGTGGCGGTTGTCACCGGCGGGTCTTCGGGCATTGGCTTCGAAACGCTGCGCCTGCTGCTGGCCGAAGGGGCAAAGGTCGCCTTCTGCGGCCGCAACCCGGACCGGCTCGCCAGCGCCCACGCGGCGCTGCAAAACGACTATCCCGACGGGGAGATTTTCTCCTGCCGCTGCGACGTGCTGAACGCAGAGGAAATACACGCCTTCGCGCAGGCGGTGAAATCCCGCTTCGGCGGGGCGGATATGCTGATTAACAACGCCGGGCAGGGCTACGTGGCGCACTTCCACGACACCCCGCGTGAGGCGTGGCTGCACGAGGCCGAGCTGAAGCTGTTCGGGGTGATCAACCCGGTGCAGGCGTTTCAGCCTCTGCTAGAGCAGTCCGACATCGCCTCTATCACCTGCGTGAACTCCCTGCTGGCGCTGCAGCCGGAGGAGCACATGATCGCCACCTCTGCCGCCCGCGCCGCGCTGCTGAACATGACGCTCACGCTCTCGAAAGAGCTGGTGGGCAAAGGCATCCGCGTGAACTCCATTTTGCTCGGCATGGTGGAGTCCGGGCAGTGGCAGCGCCGCTTTGAGAACCGGACGGACAAAAGCCAGAGCTGGCCGGAGTGGACGGCGGAAATCGCGCGCAAGCGCGGCATTCCGATGGCGCGCCTCGGCAAGCCGCAGGAGCCCGCCCAGGCACTGCTGTTCCTCGCCTCGCCGCTGGCCTCGTTTACCACCGGTGCCGCGCTGGACGTTTCCGGCGGCTTCTGCCGCCATCTGTAAGGACGCATCATGAAAAAGGTTATGTTGATTGGATTCGGTGCCATGGCGCAGGCGGTGATTGAACGCCTGCCTAAGGGCGTCGCTATCGGCTGGATCGTGGCGCGTGAAGCTCACCACGCCGCCATTCATGCGCAGTTTGGCGATGCGGTGGTCGCGCTGGCCTCTCCGATGGAGTGCGCGCATACGCCGGACCTGGTGCTGGAGTGCGCCAGCCAGCAGGCGGTGGCGCAGTATGGCGAAGCGATTTTAAGACGCGGCTGGCATCTTGCGGTGATCTCCACCGGCGCGCTGGCGGACAGCGCGCTGGAGCAGCGGCTGCTCGCGGCGGGCGGCAGGCTGACGCTGCTCTCGGGTGCAGTTGCCGGCATTGACGGGCTGGCGGCGGCGAAAGAGGGCGGACTTGAGCGCGTGACCTACCGGTCGCGCAAAAGCCCGGCCAGCTGGCGCGGCAGCTACGCCGAGCAGCTCATCGATCTCAGCTCGGTATCAGAGGCGAAGGTTTTCTTTGAGGGCAGCGCCCGCGAGGCGGCGCGTCTGTTTCCGGCCAACGCCAACGTGGCGGCAACCGTGGCGCTCGGCGGTGTGGGGATGGACGACACGCGCGTGCAGCTGATGGTCGACCCGGCCACGACACGCAACACCCACACGCTGCACGTTGAAGGGATGTTTGGCGAGTTCCACCTTGAGCTGAGCGGGCTGCCGCTGGCCAGCAACCCGAAAACCTCCACCCTGGCGGCACTGAGCGCGGTGCGCGCCTGCCGCGAGCTGGCCCTGAGCTGAGGAGTGACGATGGACGATCTGAAGATTTTTATCGGCGGCCAGTGGCGACACGGCAGCGGCAGCCCGATGCAGAGCCACTTCCCGGCTGACGGGTCGATCAACGCTGCGCTGAACGCGGCAAGCCTCGACGATCTGGAAGTCGCCATTGAAGCCGGCGAGCGCGCCTGGCGCGATCCGGCGTGGCGCGGCTGCCTGCCGCACGTCCGGGCGAAGATCCTGCATAAGGTTGCCGATCTGATTGAGTCCCGCGTGGATGAACTGGCGCAGATGCAGAGTCGCGATAACGGCAAACCGCTGGCGGAATCGCGCGGGCTGGTGATGAGCGCGGCGGGAACGGCACGCTACTTTGCCGCCGCCTGCGAGCTGCTGGAGGGTGAGCTTCCAACGCCGCGCCAGCCCGATTTGCTGACGCTGAGCCGCTACGAGCCGCTCGGCGTGGTGGCCGCCATCACGCCGTGGAACTCGCCGATTGCCAGCGAGATGCAGAAGGTCGCGCCGGCCATTGCTGCCGGTAACGCGGTGATCCTCAAGCCCGCCGAAGCGACGCCGCTGATGGCGCTGGAGCTGGCGCGGATTTTCGAACAGGCCGGGCTGCCCGCCGGGCTGCTGAGCATCCTGCCGGGCAAAGGCTCGGTGATTGGCGACGCGCTGGCGCGCCACCCTCGCGTGCGAAAAATTTCCTTTACCGGCGGCACCACCACCGGTCGCCATCTGGCGCACGTGGCGGCGGAAAAGCTGATCCCGGCATCGCTGGAGCTGGGCGGGAAATCCCCAACCATCGTACTGGAGGATGCGGACGTGGAGCAGGCCGCGCGCGGCATTTGCTACGGCATTTTCAGCTCGGCGGGGCAGGCGTGCATCGCCGGATCGCGCCTGTTCATTCACCAGAGCCTTTACGCGCCGCTGATGGCGCGGCTGCTGGAACTTACCCGCGGCCTGCGCGTCGGGCATCCGTTTGCCGAGGGCGTTCACGTCGGGCCGCTGATTAACGAGAAGCACCGCCAGAGCGTCATGGAGTACGTCGAGCTGGCGAAGCGCGAAGGGGGCCGCGTGCTGTGCGGCGGGGAGATCCCGGCCGATCCGGCTCTGGCGAACGGCAGCTTCTTCCTGCCGACGATTATTGAAGGACTGAGCAACACCGCCCGCGCCTGTCAGGAGGAGATCTTCGGCCCGGTGCTGGTGGCGATGCCGTTTCGCGATGAGGCGGCGCTTGTGCGCGAGGCCAACGACTCGGTATACGGCCTGGCGGCGGGCATCTGGACGCGCGACGTTGGGCGCGCGCTGCGCCTGAGCGAGCAACTGGAAGCGGGCACGGTGTGGATCAACACCTACAAAGTGTTTGCGATTTCGACCCCGTTCGGGGGCTTTAAGGAGAGCGGTCTGGGCCGCGAAAAGGGCATTCAGGGGTTAAAAGCCTGGATGCAGCAAAAGAGCATTTATCTGGCGACGGGTAATAGCGTCAACCACTGGTGCGACTGAGAAAGGGTGAGCAATGAGCGAAATGATAACCGTCGGCGACGCCATCGCCAGAACGCTGGAGCAGTATCAGGTTGAGGCCATCTACGGCGTCATCTCCATTCACAACCTGCCGATCGCCGATGCGGTGGGGCAGCGCGGCAACATCCGCTTTGTGCCCGCGCGCGGCGAAGCGGGTTCCGTCACCATGGCCGACGCCCACGGGCGCTTTTCGGGCCTCGGCGTGGCGCTGACCAGCACCGGCGCGGGGGCGGGCAACGCCGTCGGCGCGCTGGTGGAGGCGATGAACGCCTGCACGCCGCTGCTGCATCTGACCGGCCAGGTCGAAAAGGCGTGGCTGGACGCCGACGCCGGGTTTATTCACGAAACCCGCGATCAGCTGACCTTCCTCAAGGCCAGCTCAAAGCGGGCGTACCGCATCAGCAGCCCGAATCAGGCGATCGCGATTTTACACAAGGCGATACAGGAGGCGCAGACGCCGCCGTGCGGCCCGGTGTCGGTCGAGATCCCGATTGATATTCAGGGGGCAAAAATCCCGGCATCGCTGGTGACGGCGGCGCTGAAAGCGCCTGCGGCCTCACCCGCTGATGCTGATGCCGTCGACGCGCTGTGGGCGCAGCTGAAGCAGGCGAAACAGCCGCTGCTGTGGCTCGGCGGCGGGGCGCTGGGAAGCGCTGACGCGGTGAAGCGGCTGGCGGACGCGGGCGTGACGGTGATTTCCAGCACCCACGCGCGCGGCGTGCTGCCGGACGCCCATCGCGCCAGCCTGCGGGCGTTTCACAACTCGCCGTCCGTCGAAGCGCTTATCGCAAAATGCGACTTCACGCTGGTGGCGGGCTCGCGCCTGCGCAGCAACGAAACCCGCTCCTGGACGCTCGAGCTGCCGCACCCGCGCGTGCAGATTGATATCGACCCGGCGGCGGCAAGCCGTAACTATCTGATGGACGGTACGCTCATTGCCGACTGTTCCGCGCTGCTGACCGCGCTGGCTGAAAAAGCGCAGGGGCGCGAGTGGGGCAGCGCCCAGTGGGATGCGCAGGTCGCCGATGCCGTGGCGAGCGCCGATCGCGGGCTGCGCGAACAGTGCGGGGCGTATGCGAAGCTCAACGATGCGATTGAAAAGGCGCTGCCGCAGGACGGCCTGCTGGTGCGCGACATCACCGTCTCCGGCAGCCTGTGGGGCAGCCGCCTGTTCCGCGCCAACGGCCCGCTGATGAACATTCACTCCCTGGCGGGGGCGATTGGCATGGGCCTGCCGATGGCTATCGGCACCGCGATTGCCAACCCGCAGCGTAAGGTGGTGGGGCTGGTGGGCGACGGCGGCCTGAGCCTGAACCTGGGCGAGCTGGCAACGCTGGCGCAGGAGAAAGCCAACGTTACGCTGCTGATCATGAACGACGGGGGCTACGGCGTGATGCGCGGCATTCAGGATAAGTATTTCGGCGGTCGCCAGTATTTTAACGAACTGCACACGCCGGACTTTACGCTGCTGGCGCAGGCGATAGGGCTGCAGGCCTGGAGCGTGGAGCGGGCGGAGGATTTTGACGCCGTGATGACCGAAGCGCTGGCGATGCCGGGGCCGTCGGTGGTGGAGGTGCGGATGGGGCAGATTGGCGCGCTGAAGTTCGCCGGGCCGCCGCAGAAATCGCTGTATTGAGGTGCGGATTGTTCCCCTCACCCCAGCCCTCTCCCCAAAGGGGAGAGGGTGTTTTAAGTCCCCTCGCCCCTTTGGGGAGAGGGTTAGGGTGAGGGGATAAAATCAGAACACGTTAAACGGATACTCCACGTAGGCGCGGATCTCGTCGCCGCCGACGTTGTAGTCGCTGGCGTTGCTGGAGACGCGCAGCACGGAGTAGCGCAGGCGCAGCGTCAGGTCTTTCGCCGGGCCGTCCTGCACCTTGTACTGGATCTGGTTAAACCACTCGTGCTCTTTGCCGTTGCTGGTTTCCGCGGTCTTGATGTTGTCGCCGCGCACGTAGGCGGTGGTCCAGCTCAGGCCCGGCAGGCCAAGGCCGCCGAAGTCCAGGCCGTAGGACGCCTGCCAGGAGCGTTCGTCTTCCGCGTTAAAATCAGACCAGTAGGAGTTCGCCAGCCAGATGGTGTTGCCGCCGTCACCGACGCCGCCGCGATCGCGATAGCCGCCGTAGTTGTAGCCGGTGCTGCCGCTGCTCTGCTGATACGCCACCTTAAAGGTGTGAATGTCCCAGATGTAGCTGGCCGCCAGGCTCCAGATGGTGTTGCTGCGCCCGGTATCGAGGCTGTCTGCGTAGCCCTGATCCAGCCGGGAGTTGTAGCCGTTGAAGTCGAGGATCAGCTGCTGCCCGGTGCTAAACGGCTGTTTGAAGTTCATGCCCAGGTACTGCTTGTTCATGACCTCTTCGTTGTGAGAGGCATACAGCGCGCCGCTGAACTGGTCGTTGAACTGGTAGCTCGCCCCGCCGAAGGTCAGGCTTTTTAGCCCGCTGTCGTGGCGGTCGTCGCTTTTGCGCTGCTCGTCCGTAAAGTAACCGGCGTTAACCTCGAGGCCGTCGATCTCTTTCGACGTCAGCAGCGTGCCGGTGTAGCTTTCATACAGCAGGCGCGAGCTGTCGGCCGTTACAATCGGCAGCGCGGGACGCTGGTTGCCGTAGCTCAGCACGGTGTTGGAGATGCGCATTTTGGCCGTTGCGCCAAACTTTGCGAGGTCTGATTTTGCGCGCCCGTCGTCTTCCTGCTTAAAGAAGTCGATGCCGCCCGCGCCGCTCTTGCCGCGGCCGCCGTCAAGGCGCACGCCGTACTGGGCAATGCCGTCGACGCCAAAACCGATTAGCCCTTCGGTGTAGCCGGATTCAAAGGTAGCGACGATGCCCTGACCCCATTCGGCTTTATCCTGCTGGCCCTGATGGTAATCACGGCTGATATACGCATTGCGTAAGAACAGATCTAAATGGCTATCGTCAATAAAACCCTGGCTGTCTGACTGCTGGCTGGCAACGGCGGGTAATGCGGAAAATAAGCCTAATGCAATTAACGATAATTCTTTTTTCACGGAGGGAACGTCTCTGTCTGGATTATATTAAATTGAATTGCTGCGAAGGAATAATTACTGGAAAAAGTAACGTTTGCAATAATTATGTGACCAGACGTTTCAAGGTGCGAAGGCCGATATGGCGGGGTTTGCAGAGGCGTTATCGATACGTGCGGTTAAGTTAACAATTGATGCGAAATAAAAAGGAGGCAAATATGCCTCCTTCCAACATTATTTAATTCCGTCGGCGGCCATTCGGTCGCGAATATGCTGCGCGCGCTCAACGGAGGCCGGGTGATCGTCAAACATGGAGCTTTGGCGACCTTCTTCCAGCTTCGCCAGCTTTTCAAAGCTGGTGGCCAGGCCGGATGGATTGATGCCGCGTTTGCGCAACAGATCGTAGGAGTAGTCATCGGCCTCCGATTCCTGACGCTGCGAGAACTGGGAGTTGACCAGCTTCTCGCCCATGTCGCCAATCTGCGACTGGGACAGGCTGCCGACGATGCCGCCCGCAGAGGCCGCCGCTGCGCGGACGGCGTTGGTGCCGAGCGCAACCTGCATCCCTTTCTTGACGTGGCCGAGCGCGACGTGGCCCATTTCATGGCCGATAACCGCTTCAACTTCGTTGTCGGTCATCATGTCCATCAGGCCGCTGTAGACGCGGATACAGCCGTTTGCCATCGCAAAGGCGTTCACGTCTTTCGCCACGTAAACCTTGTAGTTCACCGCCTGGCCGTTGATGTTGTCGCCCAGCGCGGAAGCAATCTTATTCAGACGCTGCGTGTAGGTACTGTTAGCCGGCGCGAGGGTGGCTTTCGCGTCCATCTCTTTACAGGCCTGATCGCTCAGGGCGATGACCTGCGCGTCGCTCAGGGAGTAGGCCTGAAAAGCTTCCGCGCCTGAGGACATCAGGCCGTTAGAATCCATATTCTGACAGCCGCTCAGCAGGAGAGTGGTTCCCAGAGCCAGCACAATTGCACGCATTTTCATGAAGTTGCTTCCGTACCCGTTAAACTGAATGAAATCCGAAAATCACCGCAAGCGAAGCCGGTGTGGCGTAAGTATAAAGAATATCCACAGGGCCGGGCGAGCAGATTGCGCAACATGCGAGCATGATCCAGAGATTTCTTAATCAGCAAAAGAATGGTCCATGTACATGCCCTGCGGCTTGGGTTACATTGTTGGCACTTTTTTCCGGCGTAGCCCAAAACGCGCTGTCGTCAAGGGCATGGCCTTTAACAGTCCGATCTGGAGTTAAAATGTCCTCACGTAAAGAGCTTGCAAATGCTATTCGTGCGCTGAGCATGGACGCAGTACAAAAAGCCAAATCCGGTCACCCGGGCGCCCCTATGGGCATGGCTGATATCGCCGAAGTCCTGTGGCGTGATTTCATGAACCACAACCCGCAGAACCCGGCATGGGCTGACCGCGACCGCTTCGTGCTGTCCAACGGCCACGGCTCTATGCTCATCTATAGCCTGCTGCACCTCACCGGCTACGATCTGCCGATCGACGAGCTGAAAAACTTCCGTCAGCTTCACTCTAAAACTCCAGGTCACCCGGAAGTGGGTTACACCGCGGGCGTTGAAACCACCACCGGCCCGCTGGGTCAGGGCATTGCGAACGCCGTGGGTATGGCGATTGCCGAGAAGACGCTGGCAGCGCAGTTTAACCGTCCTGGCCACGACATCGTTGACCACTTCACCTACGCCTTCATGGGCGACGGCTGCATGATGGAAGGCATTTCTCACGAAGTGTGCTCCCTGGCCGGCACCCTGAAGCTCGGCAAGCTGGTGGCGTTCTATGACGACAACGGTATCTCCATCGACGGCCACGTTGAAGGCTGGTTCACGGACGACACCGCGGCTCGCTTTGAAGCCTACGGCTGGCACGTCGTGCGCGGCGTTGACGGCCACGATGCTGACTCGATTAAACGTGCGGTAGAAGAAGCGCGTGCGGTCACTGACAAACCTTCCCTGCTGATGTGCAAAACCATCATTGGCTTCGGTTCTCCGAACAAAGCCGGTACGCACGACTCCCACGGCGCGCCGCTGGGCGACGCTGAAATTGCGCTGACTCGAGAAGCGCTTGGCTGGAAATATCCTGCCTTCGAAATCCCTTCTGAAATCTATGCCCAGTGGGATGCGAAAGAAGTGGGCCAGGCGAAAGAGTCTGCGTGGAACGAGAAGTTCGCTGCCTACGCGAAAGCCTTCCCTCAGGAAGCGGCAGAGTTTACCCGTCGTATGAAGGGTGAAATGCCGTCTGACTTCGACGCGAAAGCGAACGAATTCATCGCTAAGCTGCAGGCGAACCCGTCTAAGATCGCCAGCCGTAAAGCGTCTCAGAATGCAATTGAAGCGTTCGGTCCTCTGCTGCCTGAGTTCCTCGGCGGCTCCGCTGACCTGGCGCCGTCTAACCTGACCCTGTGGTCCGGTTCTAAGCCAATCAACGAAGACACCGCGGGTAACTATATCCATTACGGCGTGCGTGAGTTTGGTATGACCGCCATTGCCAACGGTATCTCCCTGCACGGCGGTTTCCTGCCGTACACCTCTACCTTCCTGATGTTCGTTGAATACGCGCGTAACGCCGTGCGTATGGCCGCGCTGATGAAACAGCGTCAGGTGATGGTCTACACCCACGACTCCATCGGTCTGGGCGAAGACGGCCCAACTCACCAGCCGGTAGAGCAGGTGGCTTCCCTGCGCGTAACCCCGAACATGTCTACCTGGCGTCCGTGTGACCAGGTGGAATCCGCGGTGGCGTGGAAATACGGCGTTGAGCGTCACGACGGCCCAACCGCGCTGATCCTCTCCCGTCAGAACCTGGCGCAGCAGGAGCGTACTGAAGAGCAGCTGGCTAACGTCGCTCGCGGCGGCTACGTGCTGAAAGACTGCGCGGGTCAGCCAGAGCTGATCTTCATCGCCACCGGTTCTGAAGTTGAGCTGGCGGTGGCCGCGTGGGAAAAACTGACTGCCGAAGGCGTGAAGGCGCGCGTGGTCTCCATGCCGTCTACCGACGCATTCGACAAGCAGGATGCAGCCTACCGTGAATCCGTGCTGCCGAAAGCGGTTTCCGCTCGCGTGGCGGTTGAAGCGGGTATCGCTGACTACTGGTTCAAATACGTGGGCCTGAACGGCGCGATCGTCGGCATGACCACCTTCGGTGAGTCTGCTCCGGCAGAGCTGCTGTTCGAAGAGTTTGGCTTCACCGTTGAGAACGTTGTCGCTAAGGCGAAAGAACTGCTGTAATCACCGTTTTGCCCGGTGGCGCTTGCGCTTACCGGGCCTGCAAACGGCGCTAAAATGTAGGCCGGGTAAGCGCAAGCGCCGCCCGGCTTTTTTGTATCTGCTATTCCTGATTCCTGTAACGGCACTGTAAATTATTCCACCAAAAATGTGACGCAAGTCATATAGCTGTCTTATTGGTCTGGACAGACATTCCTTTTATTCCCCGATTCGCTTATTCTTGCTGAAGCGTTTCAGTCGATTAAATGTTCGACAAATGACCAATCAATCGCAGTTTGTGACAGGCAGGCATTCCCCTTCGGGCGTCGCTGGATTACTCTTTCAGCCACCTCACATTCAGGGAAAGCGTTGCAGGAGATCTATGACCGTACGCGTAGCGATTAATGGCTTCGGCCGCATCGGGCGCAACGTGGTTCGTGCTTTGTATGAATCCGGGCGTCGTGCGGAAATCACCGTGGTGGCAATCAATGAACTGGCGGATGCTACGGGCATGGCGCATTTGTTGAAATATGACACCAGCCATGGGCGCTTTGCCTGGGATGTTCGCCAGGAAAGAGACCAGCTTTTTGTCGGTGACGATGTGATTCGCGTGCTGCACGAGCCCGGCATAGAAGAGCTGCCGTGGCGTGAACTGGGCGTGGACGTGGTGCTTGACTGTACCGGCGCGTATGGCAACCGCGAACACGGTGAAGCGCATCTGGCCGCCGGGGCGAAAAAAGTGCTGTTCTCCCATCCCGGCAGTCACGACCTCGACGCTACCGTCGTTTACGGCGTAAACCACCTTGAGCTTCAGGCCGAACACCGCATCGTCTCCAACGCCTCCTGCACCACCAACTGCATTATTCCGGTCATTAAACTGTTAGACGATGCGTATGGCATAGAGTCCGGCACCGTAACCACGATCCACTCCGCCATGCACGATCAGCAGGTTATCGACGCCTATCACCCGGACCTGCGACGCACTCGCGCGGCGAGCCAGTCCATCATTCCGGTTGATACCAAACTCGCTGCGGGGATCACCCGTATTTTCCCGCAGTTTAACGACCGCTTTGAAGCGATTGCCGTGCGCGTTCCTACGATTAACGTCACCGCAATCGACCTCAGCGTTACCGTGAAGAAACCGGTAAAAGCCTGTGAAGTCAACATGTTGCTGCAAAAAGCGGCACAGGGTGCATTTCATGGTATAGTTGACTATACGGAATTACCGTTGGTCTCAGTAGATTTTAACCACGACCCGCACAGCGCCATTGTCGATGGCACACAAACGCGCGTGAGTGGTGCACACCTTATCAAGACGCTGGTCTGGTGTGATAACGAATGGGGCTTTGCTAACCGAATGCTCGACACCACGTTAGCAATGGCCGCAAAAGGTTTCAGGTAAGACGCAGCGTGCGTCTTCAAGACTTTATCAAGAATCAACGAGAGGATTCACCATGTCTGTAATTAAGATGACCGATCTGGATCTGGCAGGTAAACGCGTTTTCATCCGTGCCGATCTGAACGTACCGGTTAAAGATGGCAAAGTGACCAGCGACGCGCGTATTCGTGCTTCTCTGCCAACCATTGAACTGGCGCTGAAGCAGGGTGCTAAAGTGATGGTAACCTCCCACCTGGGCCGTCCAACCGAAGGTGAGTACAACGAAGAGTTCTCCCTGCTGCCGGTTGTTAATTACCTGAAAGACAAACTGTCTAACCCGGTTCGTCTGGTTAAAGATTACCTGGACGGCGTTGAAGTGGCTGCCGGTGAGCTGGTTGTTCTGGAAAACGTTCGCTTCAACAAAGGCGAGAAGAAAGACGACGAAGCGCTGTCCAAAAAATACGCTGCCCTGTGCGACGTATTCGTTATGGATGCCTTCGGTACTGCACACCGCGCGCAGGCTTCCACCCACGGTATCGGTAAATTTGCCGACGTAGCCTGTGCAGGTCCTCTGCTGGCTGACGAACTGGAAGCGCTGGGTAAAGCACTGAAAGAACCTGCTCGTCCAATGGTGGCTATCGTTGGTGGTTCTAAAGTGTCTACCAAACTGACCGTTCTGGATTCCCTGTCTAAAATCGCTGACCAGCTGATCGTGGGCGGTGGTATCGCGAACACCTTCGTTGCTGCTCAAGGCCACAACGTCGGTAAATCCCTGTACGAAGCAGACCTGGTTGACGAAGCGAAACGCCTGCTGAGCACCTGCGATATCCCAGTTCCAACTGACGTTCGCGTAGCGACCGAATTCTCTGAAACTGCGGCAGCGACGCTGAAATCTGTTAACGACATCAAAGATGAAGAGCAGATTCTGGATCTGGGCGACGTTTCTGCAGAGAAACTGGCAGAAATCCTGAAAAACGCGAAAACGATTCTGTGGAACGGCCCGGTTGGCGTGTTCGAATTCCCTAACTTCCGTAAGGGCACCGAAATCGTTGCTAACGCGATCGCAGACAGCGACGCGTTCTCTATCGCAGGCGGTGGTGACACCCTGGCAGCTATCGACCTGTTCGGTATCGCTGACAAGATCTCCTACATCTCCACTGGTGGCGGCGCATTCCTCGAATTCGTGGAAGGTAAAGTTCTGCCAGCAGTAGCAATGCTCGAAGAGCGCGCTAAGAAGTAAGCCATTCAAGGGCAGGGAAACCTGCCCAATTTTCAGCGCGCTTTTAAGAGCTCGCACCTTTTCTAACGGCCGAAGATACAGGACTAAGCAACATGTCTAAAATTTTTGATTTCGTAAAACCTGGCGTTATCACTGGTGATGACGTACAGAAAGTGTTCCAGGTAGCTAAAGAAAACAACTTCGCTCTGCCAGCAGTTAACTGCGTGGGTACCGACTCCATCAACGCCGTACTGGAAACCGCTGCAAAAGTAAAAGCACCGGTTATCGTGCAGTTCTCTAACGGCGGCGCGGCGTTCATCGCGGGTAAAGGCGTGAAAACTGACGTTCCTCAGGGCGCGGCTATCCTGGGTGCTATTTCTGGTGCGCACCACGTACATCAGATGGCTGAGCACTACGGTGTTCCGGTTATCCTGCACACCGACCACTGCGCGAAGAAACTGCTGCCGTGGATCGACGGTCTGCTGGACGCGGGTGAAAAACACTTCGCGGCAACCGGTAAGCCACTGTTCTCTTCTCACATGATCGACCTGTCTGAAGAGTCACTGCACGAAAACATCGAAATCTGCTCTAAGTACCTGGCGCGCATGGCCAAAATCGGCATGACCCTGGAAATCGAACTGGGTTGCACCGGCGGTGAAGAAGACGGCGTGGACAACAGCCACATGGACGCTTCTGCACTGTACACCCAGCCAGAAGACGTTGATTACGCGTACACCGAGCTGAGCAAAATCAGCCCACGCTTCACCATCGCGGCGTCCTTCGGTAACGTGCACGGCGTGTACAAGCCAGGTAACGTGGTTCTGACCCCAACCATCCTGCGTGATTCTCAGGAATACGTTTCTAAGAAACACAACCTGCCGCATAACAGCCTGAACTTCGTCTTCCACGGCGGTTCCGGTTCTTCTGCTCAGGAAATCAAAGACTCCGTAAGCTACGGCGTAGTGAAAATGAACATCGATACCGACACCCAATGGGCAACCTGGGACGGTATCCTGCAATACTACAAAACCAACGAAGCTTACCTGCAGGGCCAGCTGGGCAACCCGAAAGGCGAAGACCAGCCGAACAAGAAATACTACGATCCACGCGTGTGGCTGCGTGCTGCCCAGTCTTCCATGATTACTCGTCTGGAGCAGGCATTCAAAGAGCTGAACGCGGTTGACGTTCTGTAATTTGCGCTGCTGACAGCATCAGAAGGCCCGCGAATGCGGGCCTTTTTTTATGGTTTTTCAACATGCTGCAACATCTGATTTTGTGATCTGTTTGGCAATACTTGCTCTTTTTGTTTACCCTTTACTAACCTGCCCGTCTCCATGAGGGATAGATTTTTGTGGTTTGGTTTAGCATAAGGATAAACGAATGGACGATCTCGGTGTAGTAGATGGCATCAACAATGCGGGGACCTGGCTGGTGCGCAACCAGGCGCTGCTGCTGAGTTATGCGGTAAATATCGTCGCGGCAATTGCGATTATCATCGTCGGTATGATCGTGGCGCGCATCGTCTCGAATGCCGTTAACCGGGTTATGGTTGCGCGGCACATTGACGCGACGGTAGCGGACTTCCTCTCCGCGCTGGTGCGCTACGGTATCATCGCCTTTACCCTGATTGCGGCGCTGGGTCGCGTCGGCGTGCAAACGGCATCCGTCATTGCGGTGCTCGGTGCGGCAGGTCTGGCAATTGGTCTGGCGCTGCAGGGCTCACTTTCAAACCTCGCCGCGGGCGTGCTGCTGGTGACCTTCCGTCCGTTCCGCTCTGGTGAATACGTTGACCTCGGCGGCATCGCCGGGACCGTGCTTCAGGTGCAGATTTTCTCCACCACCATGCGCACCGTTGACGGCCGTATCGTGGTGATCCCTAACGGCAAAATTATCGCGGGCAACATCATTAACTTCTCTCGCGAGCCGGTGCGTCGCAACGAGCTGATTATCAGCGTGGCGTATGATTCCGACATCGATCAGGTGAAATCGCTGATTACCAATATCATTGCTTCTGACGATCGCATTCTGAAAGATCGCGAGCAGACCGTGCGTCTTAACGATCTGGGCGCGTCGTCCATTAACTTCGTGGTGCGTATCTGGAGCAAGAGCAGCGATTTGCAAAACGTTTACTGGGACGTGCTGGAGCGCATTAAGCGTGATTTTGACGCCAACGGCATCAGCTTCCCGTACCCGCAGATGGACGTGAATCTCAAACGCGAGAAAGCAGTCGAATAATTCGCTTTCGCGCAGGCCCGGTAAGCGTTAGCGCTGCCGGGCTTTTTCTTCATAAGTTCTGCTAATCACCAATTAATATTATCCATTTCCTCTAATGTAATTCTCGACGTATAGTCTGCTCCAAAGACAATTCTGTGAGATTTACGTCATGTTCTCTTATTACCTTCAAGGGCTTGCCTTAGGGGCAGCCATGATCCTTCCACTTGGTCCGCAAAATGCGTTCGTGATGAACCAGGGCATTCGCCGCCAGTATCACCTGATGATTGCGCTGCTGTGCGCGGTAAGCGATCTGCTGCTGATTTGTGCCGGGATTTTCGGCGGCAGCGCGCTGCTGATGCAGTCTCCGTGGATGCTGGCGATCGTCACCTGGGGCGGCGTCGCGTTTCTGCTGTGGTATGGCTTCGGCGCGCTGAAAACGGCGATGAGCAATAACCTAGAGCTGGCAAACGCTGAGGTGATGAAGCAGGGGCGCTGGAAAATCATCGTTACTATGCTGGCGGTGACCTGGCTTAATCCGCACGTCTATCTTGATACGTTTGTGGTGCTGGGGAGCCTGGGCGGGCAGCTGGACGTGGAGCCAAAACGCTGGTTTGCGTTAGGCACCGTTAGCGCCTCTTTCCTGTGGTTCTTCGGTCTTGCGATTCTGGCGGCCTGGCTGGCACCGCGGCTGCGCACCGCGAAAGCGCAGCGCATCATTAACACGCTGGTAGGGCTGGTGATGTGGTTCATCGCCTTCCAGCTGGCAAAAGACGGGATCCAGCACGTTCAGGGATTATTCAACTAAGCGTTATCTTATGGACAACGAGACAAGACGCGCTAAGCTTGCTGGCATGCGCCCTGTTTGTGGGCACTCTTCGCAACATGGAGGAATGACAGTGAAGTTTAAAGTGATGGCCCTGGCGGCATTAGTCGGTTTTGGTGCAATGTCGGTTCAGGCGAGCGAACTGCCTGACGGCCCGCACATCGTCACTTCAGGCACGGCAAGCGTGGATGCGGTTCCGGACGTGGCAACCCTGGCAATTGAAGTTAACGTTGCCGCGAAAGATGCTGCCTCAGCGAAGAAGCAGGCTGACGATCGCGTTGCGCAATATCTCTCTTTCCTGGAACAGAACGGCGTAGCGAAAAAAGACATTAACTCCGCGAACCTGCGTACCCAGCCGGATTACGATTACCAGAACGGTAAAAGCATTCTGAAAGGCTATCGCGCGGTGCGTACCGTTGAAGTGACCTTGCGCCAGCTCGATAAGCTGAACTCGCTGCTGGACGGAGCGCTGAAGGCCGGTCTGAACGAAATTCGTTCCGTCTCGCTGGGCGTTGCGCAACCGGAGAAATACAAAGACGAAGCGCGTAAAGCGGCGATTAACGATGCTATTCACCAGGCGGAACAGCTGGCATCCGGCTTTAAGAGCAAGCTCGGCCCGGTATACAGCGTGCGCTACCACGTCTCTAACTACCAGCCAAGCCCGATGGTTCGCATGATGAAGGCCGACGCGGCGCCGGTATCCGCTCAGGAAACGTACGAGCAGCCAACGATCCAGTTCGACGATCAGGTTGACGTGGTGTTCCAGCTTGAGCCAGTTGCAGCACAGCCGAAACCAGCACAATAACCAGTAGGCCGGGTAAGGCGTAGCCGCCACCCGGCTTTTTCTGATTAATCCTGCCTCAATACCTTATGCCCAAACGCCAGCAGCGCGTCGGTGACGTTGCGCATCATGCGGCTTTCCGGCGCAAAGCGGTGCCAGTACAGCATCCGGCGCTGATACAGCCCCGGCGTTAGGTCAATCAGCTCTCCGCTTTTCAACTCTTTCTCAATCTGCAGATGCGGGATCATGCAGCAGGTGGTGCCCTGGCGTGCGAGCTGCACGAAGGCTTCAGAAGAGTTGACGATATGGCACGGCACGCTGCCCGGCGGCAGGTCAAAGTTTTGCTGCAGGAAGGCCTGATGCATATCGTCCAGATGGTCGAACGCCACGGCAGGGGCTTTCAGCAGCGCGGCGCGGGTTACGCCGTTCGGGAAGTAGCGCTCGGCAAAGGCCTTTGAGCCGACGAACAGATAGTCCAGCGCGCCCAGCTGATCCACCAGGCAGCTTGGTAGCGCCTGCGGCTGAATACTCACCGCCCCGACCACTTCCCCCCGGCGCAGGCGCTCCTGGGTGCGGGTTTCGTCTTCAACCTGCAGGTTCAGGCGAATAGGGGAGTCGACCAGCACCGGCGCAAGCGCGGGCAGCAGCCAGGTTGCCAGACTGTCGGCGTTCACCGCCAGCGACAGCAGCAGCGGCGTAGAGCCGGTTTGCTCGTCGCCGAGCCATTCATCTTCTAGCAGTTCAACCTGACGCAGCAGGGCGAGAAGCTTTTGGCCCTGCTCCGTTGGGCGCGGCGGCACGGTACGCACCAGCAGCGGCTGTCCGAACATGTTTTCCAGTTGCTTAATACGCTGTGATACGGCGGATTGGGTGATGCACAGCTTCTGCGCAGCGCGTTCAAAACCGCGTTCGCGAATAACGGCATCAAGGGCCTGTAATGTTCTGTAATCCGGACGTTTCATTGCGGGTCAATACTCCTGAATTTTACTTATTCTGCACTATGACACAATTTTCCCTTCGTGACAGACGAAATCCACCCCCGGTGTTCTATAATGCGCCCTGAGTTTTCACACCACAGGCAGAACGATCATGACGCAGGATGAACTGAAAAAAGCAGTAGGATGGGCCGCTCTCCAGTACGTGCAGCCGGGAACGATTGTCGGTGTCGGCACCGGGTCGACGGCGGCGCACTTTATCGATGCCCTGGGCACGATGAAGGGGCAAATTGAGGGCGCGGTTTCCAGCTCTGATGCTTCCACGGAAAAGCTGAAAAGCCTTGGTATTACCGTTTTCGATCTGAACGAAGTTGACCGCCTCGGCATTTACGTTGACGGCGCGGACGAGATCAACGGCCATATGCAGATGATCAAGGGCGGCGGCGCGGCGCTGACGCGTGAAAAGATCATCGCCTCCGTTGCGGACAAGTTCATCTGCATCGCGGACGCTTCCAAGCAGGTCGACATTCTGGGTAATTTCCCGCTGCCGGTTGAAGTCATTCCCATGGCGCGCAGCGCGGTCGCACGCCAGCTGGTGAAGCTGGGCGGTCGTCCGGAATACCGTCAGGGCGTGGTGACGGACAACGGTAACGTGATCCTCGACGTTCACGGCCTCGAGATTCTGGACGCGGTCGCGCTGGAAAATGCGATCAACGGCATTCCGGGCGTCGTGACCGTGGGGCTATTCGCCAACCGCGGCGCGGACGTGGCGCTGATCGGCACCGCCGACGGCGTGAAAACCATCGTAAAATGATCTGACGGGGGGAGGCCTCCCCCCGCTAAAAAATTTTGAACCGCTAAATTTGGTGACTTGTGTCACGTTTTTCGGCCTCTT
Organism: Enterobacter sp. KBR-315C3_2022; assembly: GCF_041399425.1. Lineage (NCBI taxonomy): Bacteria > Pseudomonadati > Pseudomonadota > Gammaproteobacteria > Enterobacterales > Enterobacteriaceae > Enterobacter > Enterobacter sp. KBR-315C3_2022. The sequence goes on along the minus strand of NZ_JBGKEB010000014.1, from coordinate 84,914 downwards.
ATGCCGATCCTGCCGCTTTCGTAAATTTCCACAGCATTTTCCTCTGCCATTTTGCTCTGTATGACTTTTCTTCAGAGTGCCGACGCAAACGTTCATATTGCTGCAATAGTTTTTTTTGATATGTTGGCTAGACCGGATTTCAATCCAGCACAACATCAGTTCAGATAAAAAAACAGGGTCGGTAAATGGCAAAGGTATCACTGGAGAAAGACAAGATTAAATTCCTGCTTGTAGAAGGCGTGCACCAGAAAGCAATCGATAGCCTTCGCGCGGCAGGTTACACCAACATCGAATTTCACAAAGGGGCGCTGGATACCGAAGAGCTGAAAGCGTCCATCCGTGATGCCCATTTTATCGGACTGCGATCCCGTACTCATCTGACCGAAGATGTCATCGCTGCGGCGGAAAAGCTGGTGGCTATCGGCTGTTTCTGCATCGGCACCAATCAGGTCGATCTGAATGCAGCCGCCAAACGCGGTATTCCGGTCTTCAACGCCCCGTTCTCCAACACCCGTTCCGTGGCGGAGCTGGTGATTGGCGAACTGCTGCTGCTGCTGCGCGGCATTCCTGAAGCCAACGCCAAAGCGCACCGCGGCGTGTGGAACAAGCTGGCGTCCGGCTCGTTCGAAGCGCGCGGCAAGAAGCTCGGGATCATCGGCTACGGCCATATCGGCACGCAGCTGGGCATTCTGGCTGAATCGCTGGGGATGCACGTCTTCTTCTACGATATCGAAAGCAAGCTGCCGCTGGGCAACGCCACGCAGGTTCAGCATCTTTCCGATCTCCTGAACATGAGCGACGTGGTGAGCCTGCACGTGCCGGAAAACGCCTCGACCAAGAACATGATGGGGGCGGAAGAGCTTGCCCTCATGAAGCCGGGCTCGCTGCTGATCAACGCCGCGCGCGGTACGGTGGTGGACATTCCTGCCCTGTGCGACGCGCTGAAGCGTAAGCATCTGGCGGGCGCGGCCATCGACGTCTTCCCGACGGAGCCGGCAACCAACAGCGATCCGTTTACCTCTCCGCTGTGCGAGTTCGACAACGTGATCCTGACGCCGCACATCGGCGGCTCGACGCAGGAAGCGCAGGAGAACATCGGGCTGGAAGTGGCGGGCAAGCTGAGCAAATACTCCGATAACGGTTCGACGCTCTCGGCGGTGAACTTCCCGGAGGTTTCGCTGCCGCTGCACGGTGGTCGTCGCCTGCTGCACATTCACGAAAACCGCCCGGGCGTGCTGACCGCCATCAACCAGATCTTTGCCGAGCAGAGCGTGAACATTGCCGCGCAGTATCTGCAAACCAACGCGCAGATGGGCTACGTGGTGATCGATATCGAAGCGGATGAAGATGTCGCCGAGAAGGCGCTGCAGAGCATGAAGGCGATTCCGGGAACGATCCGCGCGCGCCTGCTGTATTGATTAAGCGGTCTGTGGTGTCGGGTGGCGCTTACGCTTACCCGACCTACAAGGTTCGAGGATTTATGTAGGCCGGGTAAGGCGCAGCCGCCACCCGGCTTTTTTCTACCAGAGCCAGATTTTGCCTGGCGTCACCACCGCTGGCAGCGGCACATCCCATTTCTCAACCGGTAACGCCTCCACGCCCTGACAATCGTGCGCATACCCCACCGGATGCAGCCCATGCTGCTGCCAGTTTTGCAGCGTCCTGTCATAGAAACCGCCGCCCATTCCCAGGCGCTGGCCCTGTTCGTCAAACGCCACCAGCGGTGTAATCAGCACGTCCAGCTCGGAAAGCGGCAGCACGTCGCGCACGTCGAGCTTAGGCTCGGTGATTTTCAGACGATTCACCACCAGCTCGCTGTGCGGGTGGTAGTGCAGAAACAGCAAATTCCCCGCGCTAAACGGATGCAAAACGGGAAGATAGACTTTTTTCCCCGCCCGCCACAGCTGCTCGATAAGCGGCTGGGTGTCCAGTTCGCCGTCAAACGAGAGAAAAAGTGCAACCGTGTGGGCCATCACGACGGGCGGATACGCCATCATGCGGGCGGCGGCCTGCTGGGCAAATTGGGTTTGCTGTTCGGGAGTTAATGCGCGACGGCGCTGACGAATAAGCTGGCGGATTTCCTGGCGCGAGTGAGAAACTTCAGGGAGTTGAGTCATGATCGTTGGTAGAGAAGAAAGAGGGAATCTCCGAGATGCCGCCGCAGGCTGTAACCCTTGAACCCTTGGTTCAAGGTGAATGTGTCGTCATAGTTTTAAGGCTTCTCGGACGAACCGAGCATGCTCACCAACCATGGAGCGCCACATTCTTGTGGTATGAAATATCGGCTCAGGGGACTGGCCCGCTTGCAAACATCTCAGAGAAATTTTGTCTTCACAGTTACTCTACCATAGACAACTGCGAAGTGTTATTCAAACTTTGGTCCCGGTCTTTCGGGATTGCGACCTTGATCAAGCAACGCCTGTTCAATGGTCTGCTGGAGCATTTTAATGCGCTGCTCCATGCTTGCCGCGTAGTCGCGGGTCTTCGCTTTTTCCTGAGTCAGTTCATAGCTGATGTTCAACGCGGCGATGAAAACCAGCTGCTCAGTATTTGTGACTCTAGTGCGTTCTTTTAGATCTTGCAACCGCTGATTCAAATCGTCCGCAGCCTGATTCAGGGCATCCCTTTGTTCAGGTGGACAATTCACTCGCAGTGAACGGCCAAAAATCTGGAGATCGACGGGTTGTGCAGACATGCCACCTTCCTGCTGATTGACTGCGCGGCCTTCGCTTACTGCCCCGGGGGCTGCGAAGGGGCGACACTATAGCTACCCTGATGTGAAGATACAAGCCCTTTTCTGGTATCACCAGGGTCCAAAGTGGTAGCATATCATGAATCTTCCCCCTTTGATGACGAATGCTCATGTCTATACAGAACGAAATGCCTGGTTACAAGGATTTAAACCAGTTACTGAACCAGCAGGGAGTCGGTTTAACCCCCGCTGAAATGCACGGTCTGATCAGTGGCATGCTGTGCGGTGGAAACGGCGATAGCTCCTGGCAGCCGCTGATCCACGACCTCACCAACGAGGGGCTGGCGTTTGGTCACGAGCTGGCGGAAGCGCTGAGAAAAATGCACGCGGCAATCAGCGATTCGCTGGAAGACGATGGCTTCCTTTTTCAGCTTTATCTGCCTGAAGGCGACGACGTCAGCGTCTTCGATCGCGCCGATGCGCTTGCGGGCTGGGTAAACCACTATCTGCTGGGCCTGGGCGTTACTCAGCCTAAGCTTGATAAGGTGACCGGCGAAGCGGGCGAAGCGATCGACGACCTGCGCAACATCGCGCAGCTTGGCTACGACGAAGACGAAGATCAGGAAGAGCTGGAGATGTCGCTCGAAGAGATCATCGAGTACGTCCGCGTGGCGTCCCTGCTGTGCCACGACAACTTTACGCGCGCGCAGCCTACCGCGCCGGAAGTCCGCAAGCCGACCTTACATTAAGAACAAGAACGCACAGGAGGGTGTCATGGTTATCTCAAATCACGAGTATTCGCGCCGTCGCCAGGCGCTGCTGGCGCAAATGCAGCCGGGCAGCGCCGCGCTGATTTTTGCCGCGCCGGAAGTCACGCGCAGCGCCGACAGCGAATACCCCTATCGCCAGAGCAGCGATTTCTGGTACTTCACCGGCTTCAACGAGCCGGAGGCGGTGCTGGTCCTGATTAAGAGCAACGACACCCACAACCACAGCGTTATCTTCAACCGCGTGCGCGACCTGACGGCCGAGATCTGGTTCGGCCGCCGCCTCGGGCAAGAGGCGGCCCCGGCGAAGCTTGGCGTTGACCGTGCGCTGGCGTTCAGCGAAATCAACCAGCAGCTCTATCAGCTGCTTAACGGTCTGGACGTGCTTTACCACGCTCAGGGCGAGTACGCGTATGCCGACGAGATCGTCTTCAACGCGCTCGACAAGCTGCGTAAAGGCTCGCGGCAGAATCTATCCGCCCCGGCCACGCTGACGGACTGGCGTCCGATGGTGCACGAGATGCGCCTGTTCAAGTCTGAAGAAGAGCTGAACGTGCTGCGCCGGGCCGGAGAGATCAGCGCGCTGGCGCATACCCGCGCGATGGAAAAGTGCCGCCCGGGGATGTTCGAATATCAGCTCGAAGGCGAAATTCAACACGAGTTTAACCGCCACGGCGCGCGCTTCCCTTCCTACAACACCATCGTTGGCGGCGGCGAAAACGGCTGCATTCTGCACTACACCGAAAACGAAAGCGCGCTGCGCGAGGGCGACCTGGTGCTGATTGACGCAGGCTGTGAATACCAGGGCTACGCGGGTGACATTACCCGCACCTTCCCGGTGAACGGCAAATTCACTCCGGCACAGCGCGCGGTGTATGACATCGTGCTCGAGTCGCTGGAAACGGCACTCAAGCTCTACCGTCCGGGCACCTCGATTCAGGAAGTGACCGGTGAAGTCGTGCGCATCATGATTACCGGCCTGGTGAAGCTCGGCATTCTGAAGGGCGACGTGGATACGCTGATTACCGAAAACGCCCACCGCCCGTACTTTATGCACGGCCTGAGCCACTGGCTGGGGCTGGACGTGCACGACGTGGGTGCCTATGGCCCCGATCGTTCACGCGTGCTGGAGCCGGGCATGGTGTTGACCGTCGAGCCGGGGCTGTACATTGCGCCGGACGCAGACGTCCCGCCGGAGTTCCGCGGCATTGGCATTCGCATCGAGGACGACATCGTCATCACCGAATCGGGTAACGAAAACCTGACCGCGGGCGTCGTCAAGAAAGCGGACGACATCGAGGCGCTGATGGCGGCGGCGCGCGTATGAGCGTGATCATTGTTGGCGGCGGCATGACCGGCGCCACGCTGGCGCTGGCGATTTCGCAGCTGACGAACGGCCAGCTTCCGGTGCATCTGGTGGAGGCCGTTGCGCCTCAGGCCGCCGATCACCCTGGCTTTGACGCCCGCGCCATCGCCCTGGCGCAGGGAGCCTGCCAGCACCTCGCGCGCATTGGCATCTGGCAGGCGATTGCGGATCGCGCGACGGCGATTAATACCGTCCACGTCAGCGATCGCGGGCACGCGGGGTTTGTCACCCTGAATGCCCATGACTACCGCATTGACGCATTGGGGCAGGTTGTTGAGCTGCACGACGTCGGCCTGCGCCTGTTCCGCCTGCTGCAGGATGCCCCGGGCGTTACGCTGCACTGCCCGACGCGCGTCGCCAGCTTCAGCCGCAGCGAAGGCGCGGTCAACGTGACGCTGGAGAATGGCACCGTCCTTGAGGGGCAGCTTCTGGTTGCCGCGGACGGTTCGCGCTCTGCCATCGGCACGCAGTGCGGCGTAGCGTGGCAGCAGCAGCCGTACGGCCAGGTTGCCGTTATTGCCAACGTCTCAACGGCGCAGGCGCACGGCGGCAGGGCCTTCGAGCGCTTTACGCAGCACGGTCCGCTGGCGATGCTGCCGATGTCGGACGGGCGCTGCTCGCTGGTCTGGTGCCACGCGCAGGATAAAGCCGACGAGGTGAAGTCCTGGTCCGACGAACGTTTTTGTGCCGAGCTGCAGCGCGCCTTTGGCTGGCGGCTCGGCCGTATCACCCATGCGGGCAAGCGCGCGGTCTATCCGCTGTCGCTGACCACCGCATCGCAGTGCATCTCCCATCGCGTGGCGCTGGTCGGCAACGCGGCGCAGACCCTGCATCCGATTGCAGGGCAGGGCTTCAACCTTGGCCTGCGCGACGTCATGAGCCTGGCGGAAACGCTGGCGCAGGCGTGGAGCGAGCAAAAAGACTGTGGCGAATACGCGGTGCTGAGTCATTATCAGAAGCGCCGTCAGGCCGACAAAGAGGCGACGATCGGCGTGACCGATGGTTTAGTCCATCTGTTTGCCAACCGCTGGGCGCCGCTGGTGGCGGGCCGCAACCTCGGGCTGGTGGCGATGGAATTATTCATTCCGGCACGTGACGTGCTGGCGCAGCGGACCCTTGGCTGGGTCGCGCGTTAAGGAGTTATCACCGTGCAAAATGTTGATGTCGCTATTGTAGGTGGCGGAATGGTCGGGCTGGCGCTGGCCTGCGGATTACAGGGCAGCGGCCTGCGCGTGGCCGTGCTGGAGCAAAAGCTGCCCCAGCCCGTCGCGCAGGATGCGCCGCCGGAGCTTCGCGTATCGGCGATTAACGCGGCCAGCGAAAAGCTGCTGACGCGCCTTGGCGTCTGGTCAGATATCGTCGCCCAGCGCGCCAGCTGCTACCACGGGATGGAAGTGTGGGATAAAGACAGCTTTGGCCACATTGCGTTTGATGATGAAAGCATGGGGTACAGCCACCTGGGCCACATCATTGAAAACGCGGTGATTCACCACGCGCTGTGGCAAAAAGCGCAGGCCTGCAGCGACGTGACGCTGATGGCGCCCGCGCAGATCCAGCAGGTGGCCTGGGGCGAAAACGAGGCGTTTATTACCCTGCAAAGCGGCGACATGCTCACCGCGCGTCTGGTGGTGGGCGCTGACGGCGCAAACTCCTGGCTGCGTAGCAAGGCGGATATTCCGCTGACGCACTGGGACTATCGCCATCATGCGATGGTCGCCACCATCCGCACCGCCGAGCCGCACGGCGGCGTCGCGCGCCAGATTTTCCACAACGACGGCATTCTGGCCTTCCTGCCGCTCAGCGATCCGCACCTGTGCTCGATCGTCTGGTCGCTGGTGCCGGAAAAAGCGCAGCAGATGCAGAACGCGACGCCGGAAGCCTTTAATCAGGCGCTTTGCGTGGCCTTTGATAACCGCCTTGGCCTGTGTAAGCTGGAGAGCGAGCGTCAGGTGTTCCCGCTGACCGGCCGCTACGCGCGCCAGTTCGCGGCCCACCGCCTGGCGCTGGTCGGCGATGCGGCGCATACCATTCATCCGCTGGCCGGACAGGGCGTGAACCTCGGCTTTATGGACGCGGCCGAGCTGGTGGAAGAGCTGCGTCGCCTGCACCGCGAAGGGAAGGACATTGGCCAGCACTTGTACCTGCGACGCTACGAGCGCAGCCGCAAGCACAGCGCGGCGATGATGCTGGCGGGCATGCAGGGCTTCCGCGAGCTGTTTGCCGGGGCCAATCCGGCGAAAAAACTGCTGCGCGATATCGGCCTGAAGCTTGCCGATACGCTTCCCGGCGTCAAGCCTCAGCTTCTCCGCCAGGCGATGGGTCTTAACGATCTGCCGGACTGGCTTAAATAATATTGACCCCCGTCACACTATAATTTCCCGGCCTCGGCGCCGGGGAAATACCCTCATTTGAAATAATCTAATTTCACCCATTTTTTCGCATTAGATAATCTAATCTCACCTTTTTTTCATGACGGAAATCTGGCCCATTTTTCCGCATGAAATATCACCCTGTGCTGAATACTGTTAGATCAATGTTAATTTTGTGCGGGCTTAATCGCATTTTTCCAGTGAATAACTCTGTAGGCTTTTTAGCGTTTTTTAGTCATAAGCTAATGTGATGACCCACTTTACCTTATGGTTTACCGCCAGCTTCGGTGGTAAGTTCAGGTAAAAGAGAACGTTTGCGTCGGCGCCTGATACGGGGCCGATACCGGGTTTCACGGTGGAATTTTTCAACGAGGAAAAGATGGCTCAACAGACTCCTTTGTACGAACAGCACGTGTTGTGCGGCGCCCGCATGGTGGACTTCCACGGCTGGATGATGCCGCTGCACTACGGCTCGCAGATTGATGAGCACCACGCGGTGCGCACCGATGCCGGTATGTTCGACGTGTCCCACATGACCATTGTCGATCTGCGCGGTAGCCGCACCCGGGAGTTTCTGCGTTATCTGCTGGCAAACGACGTTGCGAAGCTCAAGACGCCGGGCAAAGCGCTTTATACCGGCATGCTGAATGCCTCGGGCGGCGTGATTGATGACCTTATCGTCTACTACTTCTCCGAAGATTTCTTCCGCCTCGTTGTTAACTCCGCCACCCGCGAAAAAGACCTCTCCTGGATCACCCAACACGCCGAACCTTACGCCATCGACATCACCGTCCGCGATGACCTGTCGCTGATCGCCGTGCAGGGGCCGAACGCGCAGGCGAAAGCCGCCTCTCTGTTCAGCGACGAGCAGCGCAAAGCAACCGAAGGCATGAAGCCGTTCTTCGGCGTGCAGTCGGGCGACCTGTTTATCGCCACCACCGGCTACACCGGTGAAGCGGGCTATGAAATTGCGATGCCGAACGAGAAGGCCGCCGATTTCTGGCGCGCGCTGGTGGAAGCGGGCGTGAAGCCAGCCGGACTGGGCGCGCGCGATACGCTGCGCCTCGAAGCGGGAATGAACCTCTACGGCCAGGAGATGGACGAAGGCGTCTCTCCGCTGGCCGCCAACATGGGCTGGACCATTGCGTGGGAACCGGCCGACCGTGACTTCATCGGGCGCGAAGCGCTGGAAATGCAGCGTGAAAAAGGGACCGAACAGCTGGTTGGCCTGGTGATGAAGGAAAAAGGCGTTCTGCGCGGCGAGCTGCCGGTACGCTTTACCGATGCCGACGGCAACCACCGCGAAGGCGTCATCACCAGCGGCACCTTCTCTCCGACGCTCGGCTACAGCATCGCCCTGGCGCGCGTCCCGGCGGGCATTGGCGAAACGGCGGTGGTGCAGATCCGCAACCGTGAAATGCCGGTCAACGTCACTAAACCGATTTTTGTTCGCGCCGGTAAGCCGGTCGCCTAATCATTTTTATCAGGAGAACTTCAATGAGCAATGTGCCAGCAGAACTGAAATACAGCAAAGAACACGAGTGGCTGCGCAAAGAGGCGGACGGCACTTACACCGTAGGGATCACCGAGCACGCGCAGGAGCTGCTGGGCGACATGGTGTTTGTCGACCTGCCTGACGTGGGCACCACCGTGAGCGCGGGCGACGACTGCGCGGTAGCGGAGTCCGTCAAAGCGGCTTCTGATATCTACGCCCCGGTAAGCGGCGAAATCGTTGCCGTGAACGACGCGCTGAGCGACTCCCCGGAGCTGGTAAACAGCGAACCGTATGAAGGCGGCTGGATCTTTAAGATCAAAGCCAGCGACGAAGCGCAGGTTGCCGCGCTGCTGGATGCGACCGCGTACGAAGCCTTACTGGAAGACGAATAAGCCTTTACCCTCTCCCCTACGGGGAGAGGGAGAAAAAACATTCACTGCACGTTTCAGGAACCATCGCTCATGACACAGACTTTAAGCCAGCTTGAAAACCGTGGCGCCTTCATTGAACGTCACATCGGGCCGGACGCTCAGCAACAGCAGGAGATGCTGAAAACGGTTGGCGCGGATTCATTAAGCGCACTGATCGGCCAGATCGTGCCGAAGGACATCCAGCTTGCCACGCCGCCTCAGGTTGGCGATTCCGCCACCGAGTTCGCCGCGCTGGCGGAACTCAAGGCGATTGCCGGCCTCAACAAGCGCTATAAGTCTTACATTGGCATGGGCTACACCAACGTGCAGCTGCCGCCGGTTATCCTGCGTAACATGCTGGAAAATCCGGGCTGGTACACCGCCTACACCCCTTATCAGCCGGAAGTGTCCCAGGGCCGCCTGGAAGCGCTGCTGAACTTCCAGCAGGTAACGCTGGACCTGACCGGCATGGATATCGCCTCCGCTTCCCTGCTGGATGAGGCGACCGCCGCTGCCGAAGCGATGGCGATGGCCAAACGCGTCAGCAAGCTGAAAAACGCCAACCGCTTCTTTGTGGCCGCGGACGTCCATCCGCAAACGCTGGACGTGGTGCGCACCCGCGCGCAAACCTTTGGCTTTGACGTGATTGTTGACGACGCGGACAAAGTGCTCGATCACCAGGACGTCTTCGGCGTGCTGCTGCAGCAGGTTGGCACAACGGGCGAAGTACACGATTACAGCGCGCTGATCGCCGAGCTGAAAAACCGCAAAGTTATCGTCAGCGTTGCCGCCGATTTTATGGCGCTGGTGCTGCTGACCGCGCCGGGCAAACAGGGCGCGGACATTGTGTTCGGCTCTGCCCAGCGCTTCGGCGTGCCGATGGGCTACGGCGGCCCGCACGCGGCGTTCTTCGGCGCGAAAGACGAATTCAAACGCTCCATGCCTGGCCGCATTATCGGCGTATCGAAAGATGCCGCCGGTAACACCGCCCTGCGCATGGCGATGCAGACCCGCGAGCAGCACATCCGCCGCGAGAAAGCGAACTCCAACATCTGTACTTCACAGGTGCTGCTGGCGAACATCGCCAGCCTGTACGCCGTGTTCCACGGTCCGGCTGGCCTGAAGCGCATCGCCAGCCGCATTCACCGCCTGGCCGACATTCTGGCCTGCGGCCTGCAGCAGAAAGGCCTCAAGCTGCGTCATGAGCACTACTTCGACACCCTGTGCGTGGAAGTGGCCGACAAGGCGGCCGTGCTGGCGCGCGCCGACGCGGCGGAAATCAACCTGCGCAGCGACATCCACAACGCCGTCGGCATCACGCTGGATGAAAGCACCACCCGTGACGACGTGGTGAACCTGTTCAATGTGCTGCTGGGCGACGACCACGGTCTGGACGTTGACGCGCTGGACAAAGAGGTGGCGCACGACAGCCGCTCGATTCAGGAGAGCATGCTGCGCAACGACGCGATCCTGACGCACCCGGTCTTCAACCGCTACCACAGCGAAACCGAGATGATGCGCTACATGCACTCTCTGGAGCGCAAGGATCTGGCGCTGAACCAGGCGATGATCCCGCTCGGCTCCTGCACCATGAAGCTGAACGCCGCGGCGGAGATGATCCCGATTACCTGGCCTGAATTTTCCGAGCTGCACCCGTTCTGCCCGCCGGAGCAGGCGGAAGGTTATCACCTGATGATCAACCAGCTTTCCGACTGGCTGGTGAAGCTGACGGGCTACGACGCGCTCTGCATGCAGCCGAACTCCGGCGCGCAGGGTGAATACGCGGGCCTGTTGGCGATCCGTCACTATCACGAAAGCCGCAACGAAGGGCATCGCGATATCTGCCTGATCCCAAGCTCCGCGCACGGCACTAACCCGGCGTCTGCCCAGATGGCGGGCATGGACGTGGTGGTGGTGGCGTGCGATAAGAACGGCAACATCGACCTCGCCGACCTGCGTGCGAAAGCCGAGCAGGCGGGCGACAAGCTCTCCTGCATCATGGTGACCTACCCGTCTACCCACGGCGTGTACGAAGAGACCATTCGTGAAGTGTGCGAAGTGGTGCATCAGTTCGGCGGCCAGGTTTACCTCGACGGCGCGAACATGAACGCCCAGGTGGGCATCACCTCGCCGGGCTTTATCGGCGCGGACGTCTCGCACCTGAACCTGCATAAAACCTTCTGCATTCCGCACGGCGGCGGCGGCCCGGGCATGGGCCCAATCGGCGTGAAGGCACACCTGGCGCCGTTCGTGCCGGGCCACAGCGTGGTGCAAATTGAAGGCATGCTGACCCGTCAGGGCGCGGTCTCTGCGGCACCGTTCGGCAGCGCCTCCATTCTGCCAATCAGCTGGATGTACATCCGCATGATGGGCGCGGAAGGGCTGAAGCAGGCAAGCCAGGTGGCGATCCTCAACGCCAACTACATCGCAACGCGCCTGAAAGACGCGTTCCCGGTGCTCTACACCGGCCGCGACGGCCGCGTGGCGCATGAGTGCATCCTCGATATCCGTCCGCTGAAGGAAGAGACGGGGATTAGCGAGCTGGACATTGCCAAGCGCCTTATCGACTACGGCTTCCACGCGCCAACCATGTCGTTCCCGGTGGCGGGCACGCTGATGGTTGAGCCAACCGAGTCGGAAAGCAAGGTGGAGCTGGACCGCTTTATCGACGCCATGCTGGCGATCCGTAGCGAAATCGACCGCGTGAAGGGCGGCGAGTGGACGCTGGAAGATAACCCGCTAGTCAACGCCCCGCACACGCAGAACGAGCTGGTGGCCGAGTGGAACCACGGTTACACCCGCGAACTGGCGGTCTTCCCGGCGGGCGTGGCGAACAAATACTGGCCGACCGTGAAGCGTCTCGACGACGTGTACGGCGACCGTAACCTGTTCTGCTCCTGCGTGCCGATGAGCGAATACCAGTAATTATTTTGCTGTAGTAACGTAGGCCGGGTAAGGCGAAGCCGCCACCCGGCTTTTTTATTGGGAGAAGACAATGGCAATTGCACTGGTCACCGGCGCCAGCCGCGGAATTGGTAAAGCCACCGCGCTACAGCTGGCAAGCGAAGGTTATACCGTGGCGGTGAATTTTCATCACAACATCAAGGCCGCGACGGACGTCATTAATCAGATCGTGGACGCGGGCGGTAAAGCCTTTGCCGTGCGCGCGGATATTAGCGATGAGGCGCAGGTAATGGCGATGTTCGACAGCATCGATCGCGAAGGCGAGCCGCTCGCCGCGCTGGTGAATAACGCCGGTATTTTGTTTGAGCAATCCACCATCGAGAACCTGTCGGCCGAGCGCATCAACCACGTCTTGTCCACCAACGTAACGGGCTATTTCCTCTGCTGCCGCGAAGCGGTCAAGCGCATGTCGCACAAGCACGGCGGCAAGGGTGGGGCGATCGTGAACGTCTCGTCCGCCGCGTCGCGCCTGGGCGCACCGGGAGAATACGTGGATTACGCGGCCTCGAAAGGCGCGGTAGATTCACTCACGACCGGGCTCGCGCTGGAGGTGGCCGCGCAGGGAATACGCGTGAACTGCGTCCGTCCGGGGCTTATTTATACCGATATTCATGCGTCGGGAGGTGAACCGAATCGCGTGGACAGGGTTAAGTCGATGCTGCCGATGCAGCGTGGCGGCCAGCCGGAAGAGGTTGCGCAGGCTATCGTCTGGCTGCTGAGCGAGAAGGCGTCGTACGTGACGGGGAGTTTTATCGAGCTTGCGGGCGGGAAATAAACTCCTCACCCTAACCCTCTCCCCAAAGGGGAGAGGGGATAAATCGTATTACAGCGCCTCGCCGTTGCTGGCGATCACGGTTTTGTACCACTCAAAACTCTTCTTCCGCGAACGCGACATATCGCCGGTGCCGTCGTCGTGCTTATTCACGTAGATGAAGCCGTAGCGCTTGCTGTACTGGCCGGTGGTGAACGACACGCAGTCGATGCAGCCCCACGGCGTGTAGCCCATCAGATCCACGCCGTCATAGGTTACCGCCTTCATCATCTCTTCCACGTGGGCGCGCAGGTAGTCGATGCGGTAGTCATCGTTGATGCTGCCGTCTTCTTCCACTTTGTCGTAGGCGCCAAAACCGTTTTCGACGATAAACAGCGGCTTCTGATAGCGCTCGTACAGCTCGCACAGGGAATAGCGCAGGCCTACCGGGTCGATCTGCCAGCCCCAGTCCGACGCCTTAACGTGCGGATTCGGCACGCTGCCCTCGAAGCCAGAAATCGCATCGCCGCTCCCGCCCTCGGCCTTCACCGCGTTAGTCATGTAGTAGCTAAAGCCCAGGTAGTCGCAGGTGCCCTCGCGCAGGATCTGCTCGTCGCCCGCTTCCATATTAATGGAGAAGCCGCGGCGCTCCCACTCGTTCAGCACGTACGACGGGTAGTAGCCGCGCAGCTGGACGTCGGTGAACACGTAGCGCTCGCGCATGGATTCCTGCGCGAACATCACGTCTTCCGGCTTGCAGGAGAACGGATAGAGCGCAACCATCGCCAGCATGCAGCCGACCTTCATGTCCGGGTTGATGCGGCGCGCGGCCTTCACCGCCAGCGCGCTGGCCACGAACTGGTGGTGCAGCACCTGGTACATCGTCTCTTCCGGGTTTTCATGCTCGGTGTAGACCACGCCGGAGCAGCAGTAGCCGAACAGCGGCGCGCGCCAGTTGCGCTGGTTATTGATTTCGTTGAAGGTCATCCAGTATTTGACCTTGTTTTTGTAACGCTCGAAGACCACTTCCGAGAAGCGCACGAAGAAATCGACCACTTTGCGGTTGGTCCAGCCGCCGTACTCCTGCACCAGGTGCAGCGGCATTTCGAAGTGGGAGAGGGTGATCACCGGCTCGATGTTGTACTTAAGCAGCTCATCGAACATGTCGTCGTAGAACTTCAGGCCTTCTTCATTCGGCTGGGTTTCGTCGCCTTTTGGAAAGATGCGGGTCCAGGCAATCGAGGTGCGGAAACACTTAAAGCCCATCTCGGCGAACAGTTTGATGTCTTCTTTGTAGTGGCCGTAGAAGTCGATGGCCTCGTGGTTCGGATAGTATTTGCCCTCAATCACTTCCTGCGTAATTTCACGCGGTACGCCGTGCGCGCCGCCGGTCAGCACGTCACAAATGCTGGGGCCTTTTCCGCCTTTGTTCCAGCCGCCTTCAACCTGGTGCGCCGCAACCGCGCCGCCCCATAAAAAGTCTTTTGGTAAGGTCAGTTTTTTCATCTTTGCTATTCTCATTAAAGGGCTAATGAGGTCGAGTCTAGCAAAGCGATATTAATTGTCACGATATAACAATTTGCGTGTAATGTGATTTGTCACATCAAAAAAACAGGGTGTTTTATTCCGCTAATTTCTTCGCCAGCTTGCGGCCGAGTGATTCCAGAATATAGATAACGGGAATTTGGGTGGTAATATCGTAAACGCCGCCGATACGCGTCTGGGGAACATGCCAGGAGAGATTAAAATCTGCCAGCTTCGCCAGCCGCGAGTGCTCGTGGCTGGTAATCGATAGCACCTTACAGTTGTGCAAGCTGAACTGGCTGGCAAAGCGCAGGATCTCTTCGGTTTCTCCGGATACGGAAAGCACAATCGCCAGCGCGTTTTTGGCCATGTCGTTGGTGACCGGAAAATAAGGATCGTCGATATGGTTGCTGAATTTTCCAATATTGGAAAAGAAGCGCGCGCCATATTTCGCCAGAGAGCCAGACGTGCCTGCGCCAACAAATATAATACGCTCGGAGGATAAAATAATATCCACTGCACTATCTAATAAACTATCAAACTCTTCATTGTTGACGCTTTTAAAAAAGCTGATAATTTCGCTGGCGCCAAAATTTGCCTGCTGTGGCTCGTTTTGTTCAAGATAGAGCTTAAAGCGCACGCGGAACTCAGAGTAGCCCTCACAGTTGAGCTTGCGGCAAAAGCGCAGGATAGTGGTTGTTGAGACGCCAGCCGCATCCGCCAGCTCGCGGATGGTCATATACATCACCTTGTCGCGGTTTTTGATGACAAAGTTGTAGACCATCATCTCCAGATTATTGAGGCTGGCAACGGCGGAATGGGAGAACATACTCACTATGGCTAAACTCACTCATCGGATTTCATTCAGGGAATAATACCATGCAGCCAAACGACATCACTTTTTTTCAGCGCTTTCAGGACGACATTCTGGCCGGGCGTAAAACCATCACCATCCGCGATGAAAGCGAATCCCACTTCAGGCGGGGCGACGTGCTGCGCGTCGGTCGCTACGAGGATGACGGCTACTTTTGCACGGTCGAAGTCCTGGGGACATCGACCGTGACTCTGGAAACGCTGACGGAAAAACACGCGGAGCAGGAGAACATGACGCTCGAGACGCTGAAAAGCGTTATCAGAGAAATCTATCCGAATCAGGACCAATTTTATGTGATTGATTTTAAATGCCTTTGACAAAATAGTGAAACAAGTGTGAGCTGAAATAAATGTGTAACTCTATGATTGTAAATTGAAAGTATCACATTGAATTTTATTTTAGCGAACATGTGTTCACTGGAATCATTCTCAGTTAGCATAGTCAGACGATGAATAATCATCTTTTTTCCTGGAGTTACATATGGTGAGTAAGCCATTACTTGCGCAGGGATATTCGCTGGCTGAGGAAGTCGCCAACAGTATTAGTCACGGCGTGGGCCTGGTGTTTGGTATTGTCGGCTTGGTGTTGCTGCTGGTGCAGGCGGTGGACACGAATGCCAGCGCGATGGCAATCGCCAGCTACAGCCTGTACGGCGGGAGCATGATCCTGCTGTTTCTGGCCTCGACGCTTTATCACGCCATTCCCCATCAGCGGGCCAAAACCTGGCTGAAAAAATTCGACCACTGCGCCATCTACCTTCTGATCGCGGGCACCTATACGCCGTTTCTGCTGGTGGGGTTAAACTCGCCGCTCTCGCGTGGCCTGATGATCGTGATCTGGAGCCTGGCGCTGCTGGGCATTCTGTTCAAATTGACCATCGCGCACCGGTTTAAGATCCTGTCGCTGGTGACCTATCTGACCATGGGCTGGCTGTCGCTGATTGTGGTGTATCAGCTGGCCATTAAGCTGGCGATTGGGGGCGTAACCCTGCTGGCGGTCGGCGGCGTGGTTTACTCACTGGGCGTAATTTTCTACGTCTGCAAGCGCATTCCCTATAACCACGCCATCTGGCACGGCTTCGTGCTGGGAGGAAGCGTCTGCCACTTCCTGGCCATTTATCTGTATGTGGGGCAGGTGTAGTTTATCCGCTGCGGCCTGGTATCCTCACCCCGGCGCTCTCCCACGGGAGAGGGAGCAAACATAAAAAACGGTAACCTTTCGGTTACCGTTTTGCATTTACCTCGCCACCGGGCGATACAGAGTCAATCTTCCAGTGAATACGGCAGCGGCTCGATGCTCAGCGTTTTCGCGTCATCGCGCACGCGGAAGACGCTGTCCGGTTCCATATCGTTATTCATGACGACCTGCACCAGCAGGCGGCCATCATCAAGCTGAACGGCAGCCAGCACGGTGCCGGTACGGCGCCAGTTCTCGCCCATCTTCAGCTCCAGATCTTCACCTGCTTCCGGCACACGGCTGGCGTGGCCCGCCAGCGTCCACAGCGCGCGCTTGTTTGCTCCGCGGAATTTCGCGCGCGCCACCATTTCCTGACCGGTATAGCAGCCTTTCTTAAAGCTGATGCCGCCCAGCGCCTGGATGTTGGTTGCCTGGGGAATAAACTGCTGGCTGTTCGCGGCGTCAATCACCGGCAGGCCGGCTTCAATGTTCAGCGCCAGCCACTGCTGGCTGTTATTGAGCTGCGCTTCACCGCGCAGCGCGTCGGTTACGCGCGCTGCGGTGGCTTCGTCCGTCACCAGCAGGAAACGCTCCGCCGGATGCTCAAACCACAGGATGGACGTCTCGCCTTCACTGACAAGCTGTTTTTGCGCATCCGGCAGTTCGGCGAAAAGATTTTTCAGCGCCGCGCGCGCCTGGAAGCCCGCCACGCCCAGCAGAACCCGCTCGTCGTTCGGGGCGATAGTCACTTTGGAGAAGACCGCGTATTTTTTCAGCTCGACGAGCTGAGCATCGCGCAGGCTGCGGCGTTCAATAAAGGCGAAACCGTCCTGCTGGCGGAACAAGCGCAGGTTGCTCCACATTTTGCCCTTCGGATCGCAGTGGGCGACCAGCAGATGTTGGTGTTCGGTAAGCTGGGCGACGTCGGCCGTCACCTGGCCCTGCAGGTATTTTTCGGCATCGGCACCGGTTACGGTCGCCAGCGCCCAGTCTTCAAGAGTGATAAGCGTCAGCGGCAGACGCGCGGAGGCGGCGGGCTGGCGAGGAGAAAATGGAGTAAAAGCCATAATGATGTCCTGAATTGCTTAACGCTTCGATAATGCCTAATGGTAAAAGAGACTGTCGCCATTGCAAGCGCTTTCAGCAGGCCATTCGTGCCATTGCGTTGTTCTGCGTAGCGCGGCGCAAAAAAGTGTAATCCGCTGTCTTTATGGGGATTATTCTGGAAGCCTGCTCGTGATTAGCAATATTCCAGTAAAGAAACGTTCAAAAACACGTTACACTAGCTACTGTTCCCGAAGAGAAATAACGAATAGCGAACGGGAACCCGACTGTGCCAAACGTAAAGCAGGAAACTGAACATGGATATTAACAACAAGGCCCGTATCCACTGGGCATGTCGCCGCGGCATGCGCGAACTTGATATTTCCATCATGCCTTTCTTTGAGCATGAGTACGACAGCCTGAGCGACGACGATAAGCGTCTGTTCGTGCGCCTGCTGGAGTCAGATGACCCTGATTTATTCAACTGGCTAATGAATCACGGCAAACCCGCCGACACCGAGTTGCAACGGATGGTGCAATTAATACAAACACGGAATCGGGAACGTGGTCCTGTGGCAATCTGATCTTCGCGTCTCGTGGCGCTCGCAGTGGATGTCATTATTGCTCCACGGCCTGGTCGCGGCCTTTGTTTTACTGATGCCGTGGCCGCTTAGCTATACGCCTTTGTGGCTGCTGCTGCTGTCGTTTGTGGTATTTGACAGCGTGCGCAGCCAGCGCCGGATTAACGCGCGCCAGGGGGAAATCAAACTGCTGATGGATTCGCGCCTGCGCTGGCAGGGGCAGGAGTGGAACATTATTGGTACGCCCTGGATGCTGAATGCCGGGATGATGCTGCGGCTGCGCAGGGTTGACGGCGGTCGTCGGCAGCACCTTTGGCTGGCGGCAGACAGTATGGATGCGGCAGAGTGGCGTGACCTGCGCCGGATGCTGTTACAACAGCCGACGCAGCAGTAAATGCGCGTTAGCTAAACTTTTCCGCCATCTCACCCAGAATTTGTTCGCACCAGTTTTGCAGGCGCTCGTCGCTGAGATCGTACTGGTTGGTTTCGTCCAGCGCGAGCCCGACAAACAGCTGACCGTCTGCGATAATCGGTTTTTTACTGGTGAACTCATAGCCTTCGGTCGGCCAGTAGCCGATAAATGCCGCGCCTTTTGGAGCCAGCTTGTCGTGCAGCATGCCAAGCGCGTTGAGGAACCACTCGCCGTAGCCGAGCTGGTCGCCCATGCCGTACATCGCAATGATTTTTCCGTCGAGGTTGAGCGAATCAAGCTGGTCCCAGATAGCCTCCCAGTCTTCCTGTATTTCACCGAAATCCCAGGTTGGGATGCCGAGGATCAGCACGTCGTACTGCTCCATCAGCGCGGGGGCGTCATCTTTCAGGTTATGCAGCGTCACCAGCTCCGGGCCGATGATGTCGCGAATTTTTTCCGCCGCCATTTCGGTGTAGCAGGTGCTGGAGCCGTAAAACAGACCAATATTCATCGCGTAACTATCTCAATTCTTGCGTAGACTATGTGCGTAGTGTACCAGAAACCGATGGCAATCAGGCATAATGGGCGGATTGCAGAATCAAAGGGGCTGATGTGGAAAAGGATCTCGCGCTCATCGAAGCGTTTCTCGACGCGCTCTGGCTGGAGAAAAACCTGGCCGCGAACACGCTCAGCGCCTATCGACGAGATCTCACCATGCTGGTGGAGTGGCTGGCGCACAAAGGGCTCAGCCTTGAGACCGCGCAACGCGACGATCTGCAGGCGCTCCTCGGCGAGCGTATGGAGGGCGGCTATAAGGCCACCAGCTCCGCGCGGCTGTTAAGCGCAATGCGTCGTCTGTTCCAGCATCTCTACCGCGAGAAGATCCGCGCGGACGATCCGAGCGCGCTGCTGGCCTCGCCAAAGCTCCCGCAGCGTTTGCCGAAAGATCTGAGCGAAGCACAAGTTGAGAGATTATTACAGTCACCCACTGTTGACCTGCCGCTGGAGTTACGCGATAAAGCCATGCTTGAGCTTTTATACGCCACCGGCTTGCGCGTATCCGAGCTTGTCGGCCTGACGATGAGCGACGTTAGCCTGCGCCAGGGCGTGGTCCGCGTCATCGGTAAAGGCAACAAAGAGCGGCTGGTGCCGCTGGGCGAAGAGGCGGTGTACTGGCTGGAAACGTATCTCGAGCACGGTCGTCCCTGGCTGCTGAACGGGGTATCGATTGACGTATTGTTCCCGAGCCAGCGCGCGCAGCAGATGACCCGACAGACCTTCTGGCACCGTATTAAGCATTACGCCACGCTGGCGGGTATCGACAGCGAGAAGCTTTCGCCGCACGTTTTGCGTCACGCTTTTGCGACGCATCTGCTAAACCACGGCGCTGACCTGCGCGTCGTGCAGATGCTGCTTGGACACAGCGATCTTTCAACAACGCAAATTTACACCCATGTCGCAACCGAACGCTTGCGGCAGCTACATCAACAGCACCACCCACGCGCGTGAGTGCCGACGAATCGTAACAGGATTAACTATGAAAAAGTCTTTAGCGCTGTTCACCCTGCTGGCAGCTTCATTTACCGGCTTTGCCCATGCTGACGATGCCGCGATTAAACAGTCGCTGACCAAGCTGGGCGTCACCAGCAGCGATATCCAGCCTGCGCCGGTTGCCGGGATGAAAACCGTGTTAACCAACAGCGGCGTGCTGTACGTGACCGAAGACGGTAAGCATATTATTCAGGGCCCAATGTACGACGTGAGCGGCGCGCAGCCGGTCAACGTGACGAACCAGCTGCTGATGAAAAACCTGAACGCGCTCGAAAAAGAGATGATTGTCTATAAAGCGCCGCAGGAAAAACACGTAATTACCGTTTTCACCGACATCACCTGCGGCTACTGCCACAAGCTGCATGAAGAGATGAAAGACTATAACGCACTGGGCATCACCGTGCGCTATCTGGCCTTCCCGCGCGCGGGCGTTAATAGCCAGCCAGAGCAGGACATGAAGGCTATCTGGTGTGCGAAAGATCGCAACCAGGCGTTCGACGATGCCATGAACGGCAAAGGCGTGAAGCCAGCCTCCTGTGATATCGACATTGCCAACCACTACGCGCTGGGCGTGCAGTTTGGCGTGAGCGGCACGCCTGCCATTGTGCTGAGCAACGGCTCCGTGGTGCCGGGCTATCAGGGACCGAAAGAGATGAAAGAGTTCCTCGACGCGCACCAGAAACAGCTTGGTGGTAAATAATCAGCGTGAAAGCCCCGATAAAATTGCGCCGCCGCGAGGCGGTGGACGATGCTGATTTACCCGCGGAGCTTCCGCCGCTGCTCAAGCGGCTCTATGCCAGCCGCGGCGTAAAAACCGCTGACGATCTTGAGCGCAGCGTGAAGGGGATGCTGCCCTGGCAGCAGCTGAGCGGCGTCGAAAAAGCCACCGAGATGCTCTACAACGCGTTCCGTGAAGGGACGCGCATTGTCGTGGTGGGGGATTTTGATGCCGACGGTGCGACCAGCACCGCGCTGAGCGTGCTCAGCCTGCGCGCGCTGGGCTGCGACAGCGTTGCTTACCTTGTGCCAAACCGTTTTGAAGACGGCTACGGCCTCAGCCCGGAAGTGGTCGATCAGGCGCACGCGCGCGGCGCGCAGATGATCATGACCGTGGATAACGGGATCTCTTCTCACGCGGGCGTTGAGCGCGCGCACGCGCTGGGGATCCCGGTGCTGGTTACCGATCACCACCTCCCTGGCGACACGCTGCCGGATGCCGAAGCAATCATTAACCCGAACCTGCGCGACTGTGATTTTCCGTCGAAATCGCTGGCGGGCGTTGGCGTGGCGTTTTATCTGATGCTGGCCCTGCGCACGCTGCTGCGCGATAAGGGCTGGTTCGAATCACGCGGCATCGCCGTGCCGAACCTGGCCGAATATCTGGATCTCGTCGCGCTCGGTACCGTTGCGGACGTCGTGCCACTCGACACCAACAACCGTATTTTGACATGGCAGGGCCTCAGCCGCATTCGCGCGGGTAAATGCCGTCCGGGCATCAAGGCGCTGCTGGAAATTTCTAACCGCGACCCGCAGAAGCTCGCCGCAAGCGATCTCGGCTTTGCGCTTGGCCCGCGCCTGAACGCGGCCGGAAGGCTGGACGATATGTCCGTCGGCGTCGCGCTGCTACTGTGCGACAACATCGGCGAAGCGCGCATGCTGGCGAACGAACTGGACGCGCTGAACCAGACGCGTAAAGAGATTGAGCAGGGGATGCAGGCCGAAGCGCTGACCCTGTGCGAAAAGCTGGAGCGCAGCGCGGACACGCTGCCCGGTGGGCTGGCGATGTATCACCCGGAATGGCATCAGGGTGTGGTGGGGATTCTGGCGTCCCGCATCAAAGAGCGCTTCCACCGTCCTGTCATTGCCTTTGCGCCAGCGGGAGACGGCACGCTGAAAGGCTCTGGCCGTTCCATTCAGGGGCTGCACATGCGCGACGCGCTGGAGCGTCTGGATACGCTTTATCCCGACCTGATGATCAAGTTCGGCGGCCACGCGATGGCGGCGGGACTGTCGTTGGAAGAGGCAAAGTTTGACGAGTTCCAGCGCCTCTTCGGCGAGCTGGTCACCGACTGGATTGACCCGGCGCTTCTGCAGGGGGAAGTGGTCTCCGACGGCCCGCTTTCCGCAGCCGAAATGACCATGGAGGTGGCGCAGATGCTGCGCGATGCCGGTCCGTGGGGGCAGATGTTCCCCGAGCCGCTGTTTGACGGGCGCTTCCGCCTGCTGCAGCAGCGCATCGTGGGCGAACGCCATTTGAAGGTCATGGTTGAACCGGTCGGCGGCGGCCCGCTGCTGGACGGCATTGCATTTAACGTCGACACCGCCGTCTGGCCGGACAACGGCGTGCGTGAAGTTGAGCTTGCCTACAAGCTCGATATTAATGAGTTTCGCGGTAACCGCTCCCTTCAGCTCATCATCGACAATATCTGGCCAATTTAGCGTCAGTAATCTCTATAAAAAAGAGCGTGGATTCGGTACAATCCCGCTCTTATCACCGCATTTTTACAAGCTCATAAAAGAAAACAGACCATGTTTGAAATTAATCCGGTAAAAAACCGCATTCAGGACCTCACGGAGCGCTCCGACGTTCTTAGGGGGTATCTTTGACTACGATGCCAAGAAAGAGCGTCTGGAAGAAGTAAACGCCGAGCTGGAACAGCCGGACGTCTGGAATGAACCCGAGCGCGCACAGGCGCTGGGCAAAGAGCGTTCCTCTCTCGAAGCTATCGTAGATACGCTGGACCAAATGTCACAGGGGCTGGAAGATGTATCCGGCCTGCTGGAGCTGGCCGTCGAAGCCGACGACGAAGAAACCTTTAACGAAGCCGTAGCGGAACTCGATGGTCTGGAAGAGAAGCTGGCGCAGCTGGAGTTTCGTCGCATGTTCTCCGGCGAATACGATAGCGCTGACTGCTATCTCGATATTCAGGCAGGTTCTGGCGGTACCGAAGCGCAGGACTGGGCCAGCATGCTGACGCGCATGTACCTGCGCTGGGCCGAAGCGCGCGGATTCAAAACCGAGATTATCGAAGAGTCTGAAGGTGAAGTCGCGGGCCTGAAATCCGTGACCATCAAAATTATTGGCGACTACGCCTACGGCTGGCTGCGTACCGAAACCGGCGTTCACCGCCTGGTGCGTAAGAGCCCGTTCGACTCCGGCGGCCGTCGCCATACGTCGTTTAGCTCCGCGTTCGTTTACCCGGAAGTTGACGAAGATATCGACATCGACATCAACCCGGCGGACCTGCGCATCGACGTTTATCGCGCATCCGGCGCGGGCGGTCAGCACGTTAACCGTACGGAATCCGCGGTGCGTATCACCCACATTCCGACCGGGCTGGTGACGCAGTGCCAGAACGACCGTTCACAGCATAAGAACAAAGACCAGGCCATGAAGCAGATGAAAGCGAAGCTTTATGAGCTGGAGATGCAAAAGAAAAATGCTGAGAAGCAGGCGATGGAAGACAACAAGTCCGACATCGGCTGGGGCAGCCAGATCCGTTCTTACGTCCTCGATGACTCCCGCATTAAAGACCTGCGTACCGGTGTAGAAACCCGCAACACGCAGGCGGTGCTGGACGGCAGCCTGGACCAATTTATCGAAGCAAGTTTGAAAGCAGGGTTATGAGGAACCAACATGTCTGAACAACAAGCACAGGGCGCTGACGCGGTAGTCGATCTTAATAACGAACTGAAAACCCGCCGCGAGAAGCTGGCCGCGCTGCGCGAGCAGGGCGTGCCGTTCCCGAACGATTTTCGTCGTGACCACACCTCAGACCAACTGCACGCTGACTTCGACGGTAAAGAGAACGAAGAGCTGGAAGCGCTGAACGTCGAAGTGGCCGTTGCGGGCCGCATGATGACCCGTCGTATCATGGGTAAAGCGTCTTTCGTGACGCTGCAGGACGTTGGTGGCCGCATTCAGCTGTACGTCTCTCGTGACGACCTGCCGGAAGGCATCTACAACGAGCAGTTCAAGAAGTGGGATCTGGGCGATATCCTCGGCGCGAAAGGTAAGCTGTTCAAAACCAAAACCGGCGAGCTCTCTATCCACTGCACCGAGCTGCGCCTGCTGACCAAAGCCCTGCGCCCGCTGCCGGATAAATTCCACGGCCTGCAGGATCAGGAAGCGCGCTATCGTCAGCGTTACCTGGACCTCATCTCTAACGATGAATCCCGCAAGACCTTCAAGATTCGCTCCCAGATCATGGCCGGCATCCGCCAGTTCATGGTTAACCGCGACTTTATGGAAGTAGAAACCCCAATGATGCAGGTGATCCCTGGCGGCGCGTCTGCGCGTCCATTCATCACCCATCACAACGCCCTGGACCTCGACATGTACCTGCGCATCGCGCCGGAACTGTACCTGAAGCGTCTGGTCGTTGGCGGCTTCGATCGCGTGTTTGAAATCAACCGCAACTTCCGTAACGAAGGCATCTCCGTTCGCCATAACCCAGAGTTCACCATGATGGAACTCTATATGGCGTACGCGGATTACAAAGATCTGATCGAGCTGACCGAATCCCTGTTCCGTACGCTGGCGCAGGACATTCTGGGCACCACCGAAGTGCCTTACGGTGAAGAGGTCTTCGACTTCGGCAAGCCGTTCGTCAAGCTGACCATGCGCGAAGCGATCAAGAAATACCGTCCGGAAACCGAGATGGCCGATCTGGATAACTTCGATTCTGCGAAAGCCATTGCTGAAAGCATCGGCATCAAGGTCGAGAAGAGCTGGGGTCTGGGCCGTATCGTGACCGAAATCTTCGAAGAAGTGGCGGAAGCGCACCTGATTCAGCCGACCTTCATCACCGAATATCCGGCTGAAGTGTCTCCGCTGGCGCGTCGTAACGACGAGAACCCGGAAATCACCGACCGCTTTGAGTTCTTCATCGGCGGCCGCGAAATCGGCAACGGCTTTAGCGAGCTGAACGATGCGGAAGATCAGGCGCAGCGCTTCCAGGATCAGGTTAACGCGAAGGCCGCTGGCGACGACGAAGCGATGTTCTTCGACGAAGACTACGTGACCGCGCTGGAGCACGGCCTGCCGCCAACCGCTGGCCTGGGCATTGGTATCGACCGTATGGTAATGCTGTTCACTAACAGCCACACCATCCGCGACGTGATCCTGTTCCCGGCGATGCGTCCGGTGAAATAAGCTCTCGTGATGTAAAAAAGCCCCGCGCGACTCTCGCCGGGGCTTTTTTATTTGGCTGCGAACGATCTGAGCGCCTCGCGGGCAGCGTCCGCTTCCAGCACCATCCACGGGCTAAAGGCCCACGGCGTTGCGTCCAGCGCCCGAAAAAGCGCCTCCGGATCGACCCACTGATATTCCATCACCTCGTCGGGATTGATAGCTAATGGGCTGGTAATGCGTGCGGCAAAGACCGGGCAGACTTCGTTTTCGACGATGCCGGACGGGTCGATCTTGCGATAGCGAAACTCGGGCGCGACGGGCGTGATATCGGCTATCTCTGCGCCGATCTCATCGCGACAGCGGCGCACAATCGCCATCTCAATCTGCTCACCGGACTGCGGATGGCCGCAGACGGAGTTGGTCCACACGCCGGGCCAGGCTTTTTTGCCCATGGCGCGTCGGGTGACCAGGCATTCGCCCTTTTCGTTAAACAGCCAGGAAGAGAAAGCCAGGTGCAGCGGGGTATCAGCAGTATGCGCGGCATATTTCTCCTGCGTGCCGATGACCTTACCCTGCTCATTAATCAAAATGACGTGTTCTTGAATGCTCATTCTTGCTCCAGTGCCATTATGCCGCTGTACTTCATGGGATGCGGTAAACGCAACGTCAGCAGGCTCACGTATTATACGGCATTCCCGCGTGAAGGGGTTGGCTCACAGAGCTGAAAAGGGCATGACCTGTATCCGCGAGGGCTGCTATCATAGTGCGCCATTCACGCCGACCGAGGAGCCGTTTTGTTTGCAGGAAGCCCGATCAGAAACCGTACTGCTGCCATTTTCTGCCTGACGCTGACGCTACTTTTGGCGGGATGCTCGGGAAGTCAATCCTCGGGTTCGGGCAGTGGCGCGGTGTATACTGTTAAGCGCGGAGACACGCTGTATCGCATTTCGCGTATTACGGGCACCAGCGTGAAAGATCTGGCGAGTATGAACAATATCTCCGCGCCCTATACCATCGAGGTGGGGCAAAAGCTGAAGATCAACGGCAAATCGTCTCCGGCAAAGAAATCGACGTCGTCAAAGGGCAAAACGGCTAAGGTCACGCCGTCCTACTCCGTGCCGCAATCCTCCTGGCCGCCTGTGGGGCAGCGCTGCTGGCTATGGCCCGCGAGCGGGAAAGTGGTGATGCCGTATTCTACCTCTGAGGGTGGGAATAAGGGCATTGATATCGCTGCCGCGCGCGGTACGCCTGTTTATGCCTCCGGGGCGGGGAAGGTGGTCTACGTCGGCAACCAGCTACGCGGGTATGGCAATCTGATCATGCTTAAGCACGGCGAAGACTATATTACGGCGTATGCACATAACGATACGATGCTGGTAAATAACGGTCAGAATGTGAAGGCAGGGCAGAAGATTGCCACGATGGGCAGCACCGGAACGGACTCGGTGAAGCTGCATTTCCAGATCCGCTATAAGGCGACAGCAATCGATCCGCAGCGCTATCTTCCACCGCAGGGCAGCAACCGCTGCGCTAAGTGATTATTTAATCACCGGTTAGCAGAATGAAGGCTTGTCTGAAAATGCGTAAGGTCTATAATGCCTTACGCACCTCAAAGCGGGCGTAGTTCAATGGTAGAACGAGAGCTTCCCAAGCTCTATACGAGGGTTCGATTCCCTTCGCCCGCTCCAGCTTCTTTCCGAACGTTTACATTATCTCACGCCGCATCTTTGATTTGATCGTTCTCGAACGTTAACACCGCTTTTTTGCCTTGCTACCGCTTCCCCAGTCGATAAACCGGAACGTGTCTCGTCGTGCCCGTCAGGCTATCAAACACCTCCGCTTCGTGCGTTTCGATCGTCATGCCTTTTTTACGTAGGTACAGCACGTCCGCCGCGATACGCTGCAGGCCAAACCAGAACAGGCCGTCCAGCGCTGAAACCGTCAGGCCTTCTTCCAGCGCGCGTTTTAACCGCTCGCGCGGGGCTTTCAGCTCTTTGGCAATCTGCTGATAGGGCGCAGCGGTCGTTCCGGCGGGATCCGTGCGGCGGATGCGGGTCACCAGCCGATACTGAAATTCTTCCGGCATATCGCTCATGTTTGCCTTAAGGCTCCAGATACAGCCAAAACGCTTGCCGTTGAACAGGGCGCTTTTGCGATTGATTTGGAATTTATCCTTAAGCCCGGCAATGAGCTGCGGGGTGCGTATCAGCAGCAGCCGAAAAGGCAGCTCAAAGCTGGTGACGTAATCCATATTCAGTAGCGCAATGCGCAGCCGCTCCTCCGCCCCCGCCTGGGACTGACGGCACTCGTCCAGCACTTCCGTCCACTGGCGGGCACGATCGGGCGTCTCGTTAACCTCGGTAAAACTGTACTTTTCTATCTGATAATCAATCTTATTTATCATGGCGTTAAGGGCGTTTGTTTTCCGATTGCGGGTTACTTTATCAGCACCTTCTGCGGGCAGGAAGAGCATTGTTGATGCTTCCGCTTACGCGCTATGCTTAGCTGAGATAAAAACAACAGAGGCAATGTCATGGATAAAGAGCTACTGGACGCGGGCTACCGGGCCTACACCGGTGAAAAAATTGACGTCTACTTCAACACCGGCATCTGTAAGCACTCGGGAAACTGCGTGCGCGGCAGCGCGGCGCTGTTCAACCTCAAGCGCAAGCCGTGGATCATTCCGGACGAAGTTGATGTGGACACGGTCGTACGCGTGATTGATACCTGCCCGAGCGGTGCGCTGAAGTACCACCATAAATAAGCGAGGAACCATGGAAATTTTGGAAGGCCATAACAAGTTTTACGTGAACGACGCACAGGGCAATCAGGTCGCCGAGATTGTTTTCGTGCCGACCGGCGAGCACCTGAGCATTATCGAGCATACAGACGTTGATGAGAGCCTGAAGGGGCAGGGCGTGGGCAAGCAGCTGGTGGCGAAAGTGGTGGAAAAAATGCGCGGTGAGAACCGCAAGATTATTCCGCTCTGCCCGTTTGCCAAACACGCGTTTGATAACACGCGGGAATATGACGACATTCGCGCGTAGGTAAAAAGACACCGGCCTTAGCCGGTATCTTTTTATCGGAGCTGTTCAGCAGCAATCGCGCCGCGATCGCCAACATTCTTGCGCCTGGCTTCCTGCTCACCGGGCGAGCGATTACCCGACAAACATGACCGACACGCACAGCAGGCCGACGATCAGCGTCAGCAGGTTGCCGAGGGAACGATACTGCTTAAGCGAGGGAATCAGATACGTCGACAGCGTTGGCATGATGAACAAAATCATGGCGATAAGCGGGCCGCTGATGGCGTAAATCATCGAGATCGCATTCGGGTTAATGCAGCAAACCGCGAAGGTAATCAGCGACACGATCAGAATCGACATCGCGCGGTTGAACGCGCGGCTCTTCTTCACGCCGGCCTGATTCAGCGACGATTTTACGATCTCCGTCGCCCCTTCAATCACGCCAAAATAGGTGCCGAGAAACGATTTCGACATCGCGATAATCGCCACGATAATGCCGGAAATGCCGAGCCACGCCGGAGAAGAGGGCATCATCGACAGCGCCGACAGAATGGTCACGCCTTCCTCTTTTGCCGCCACGATGTACGACGGCGGGATAGAGAGCAGGCAGCTAAACACGAAGAACAGCACGCTCAGGCAGATAATCAGGTACGCCACCTTCATGATTTTTTTGCATTTACCCATGGCTGCGTCGCCGTATTTCTCGCGCCGATCAACGGCGAACGTCGAAATAATCGGCGTATGGCTAAAAGCGAAAACCATCACCGGGATCGAAATCCACACCTGATGCAGCGTATGCCGATCGAACGAGACCTGACCGGTCAGCAGCGAGGGCTGCCAGCTGCCCGTGAGATAGAGGGAGACAAACAGGAAATAGGCAATCAGCGGGAAAACCAGAAAACCCATTACCTTCAGGGTGATATGCCGTCCCATCAGAAAAATAAGGTTTAACACCAGCACCACGCCGAAGCTAACCAGCATCCGCACGGGCGTATCTACCGTCATGCGTTTTGCCAGCTGTTCGGTAAACGAGTTGGTTATCGCCACCGCATAAATCAGCACCACGACGAAGAAGGCCACGAAGTAAAGCGTGGTGATCAGATTGCCGATTTTCTTGCCGTAGTAGTGGGTGACCGCGCCGGTGATCCCTTCATTCCCCTTGGTCTTTGACGACAGGATGAATTGCGCCAGCGCCTTATGCGGCCAGTAGGTTAACGGGTACGCCACGAGGGCGGTAATGAGCAGGACAATCGCGCCTGCGGAGCCTAGCTGAATAGGCAGGAACAGCGTCCCTGCGCCCACGGCGGTGCCGTATAGGGCGAAACTCCAGAGAGTCTCTTCTTTTGACCAAATTTTCGACATTAGAGCAACGTATCAACTATAAAACGAACAAAAAGAAGTACAATTTACCATAATTCTGGAGCGAGAGCGCAGTTGCTTCGAAGGAGTTTGGCCGGAGCGGGCCTCCGGCCAGGAGGGCGTTAGCCTGCCAGGGCGCGTCGCTGCTGGCGTCGCTTGATCGCTTTCTCGCGCAGCGTGTCGTATGCCCAGTTATAAAACATGGTGTACGGCAGGAAGAACAGGAAGAACCCGATTTCCAGCGTGAAGGCCTGAAGCAGCGTCACGCCCAGCACGGCGGCAACGATAGACACGCCGATGACGATAAACCCGCACTCAAAGCCCAGCGCGTGCAGGACGCGAACTTTCGCCGTGCGCTTTACGCGCTGTACGGGCCAGAAGCGGTCAAAGCCGAAGTTATAGACAATGTTCCACAGCATCGCCGTCGTCGCCAGGATGATGGTCAGCCCGCCCATTTCAACCACTGAGCGCTGCATGAGCCACGCCGCCGTGGGGGCGAGAATGGCCGTCGCGATCCCTTCAAAACAGACGGCATGGAAGATCCGCTCCGGCAGCTTACGTTGGAGTGCATCTTGTTGTTGCATAGCATTGACCTCGTTAATTCGCCGATATGGGCGGTGTTGGGGCCTATTTTTATCGCAAAAGATGATATATAAAAGATGGAATCCATCGATAAAATAGATACATCTATGCGCTATTCCCCCGAAGCCCTGACGGCGTTTGTTGAAACCGTCGCGGCGGGCTCCTTCTCCGCCGCCGCGCGTCGCCTGCGCAAAAGCCAGTCCACCATCAGCACCTCTATCGCCAACCTTGAGGCGGATCTGGGCGTTGAGCTTTTCGACCGCTCGGCGCGCCAGCCGGTGCTCACCGCGCAGGGCCAGCAGGTGCTGGGGTACGTGCAGTCGATCCTTGCCGCCAGCGCGCGGCTGGACGAGCTGGCGGTGACGCTCACGGCGCAGACCGAGGCCCGCCTGACGTTCGTGCTCTCCGATACGCTAAACCCCGCCGTGCTGGAAGAGCTGATGACGCAGTTCGACCAGCGCTTCCCGCATACCGAATTCGAGTGCCTGATCGGCGAAGAAGAGGACGTTATCGACCTGCTGCAGAAGGAGCGGGCGCAGGTTGGCCTGACGGAAGCGCGCGACAGCTATCCGATCGGCATCGGCGTGACGCGGCTTCCCATCCAGACCCGAATGGCGATTTACGTCTCGACCACCCATCCGCTGGCCGGGCAGCACGAAACGCAGGCCGACGAGCTGCATGGCTGGCGTGAGCTGCGGCTGAACACCTACCTTGAGCGTGAGCCGTCGCTGGCGCGGGGGCCGGTCTGGTCCGCGCCAAACTACCTGCTGCTCCTGAGCATGGCGGTGCAGGGATTCGGCT
Source organism: Enterobacter sp. KBR-315C3_2022 (assembly GCF_041399425.1). Taxonomy (NCBI): domain Bacteria; kingdom Pseudomonadati; phylum Pseudomonadota; class Gammaproteobacteria; order Enterobacterales; family Enterobacteriaceae; genus Enterobacter; species Enterobacter sp. KBR-315C3_2022. Next base: position 54,036 of record NZ_JBGKEB010000014.1, on the reverse strand, counting down.
GGTGCGCGCTGCCCTGCGCGCTGGTGGAGGAGTTTGCGGCGTCGAAATCGCTGGTACAGCTGAACGTGCCCGGCTGGCCGCGTTCGATCGCCATCGATCTGCTGTGGAATAAGCGATCGCCGCCGGGCGTGGCGGGAAGCTGGCTGCGCCAGTATTTGCAGGACGCGCGCTAATCCTTGTGATTAAACTCACTAATTTTAAACAATTGCGTTAATTGTTGATAACAATGCATCTACTATCGTCATGTCATTTTACCCAGAGGTCGTGATGAAAGATGTCGTTATCGTGGGCGCGCTGCGTACGGCCATTGGCTGTTTTCAGGGCGCACTGGCGCGCCACTCGGCCGTCGATTTAGGCAGCGTGGTGGTCAAAGCGCTGGTGGAACGCAGCGGGATCGCTGCGCATGAAGTTGACGAGGTGATCCTCGGCCAGGTGCTGACCGCTGGCGCCGGGCAAAACCCTGCCCGCCAGGCTGCGCTGAAGGGCGGCCTGCCGAACACCGTTTCCGCCATCACCATCAACGACGTCTGCGGCTCGGGCCTGAAGGCGCTGCACCTTGCCACCCAGGCCATTCAGTGCGGCGAGGCGGAAGTGGTGATTGCGGGCGGTCAGGAAAACATGAGCCGCGCGCCGCACGTGCTCACCGACAGCCGGACCGGCGCGCAGCTGGGCAATAGCCAGCTGCTCGACAGCCTCGTTCACGACGGGCTGTGGGATGCATTCAACGATTATCACATGGGCGTGACGGCGGAAAACCTGGCGCGCGAGTACGGCATCAGCCGCGAGCTTCAGGACGCCTACGCGCTAAGCTCCCAGCAAAAGGCCCGCGCCGCGATTGATTCCGGGCGCTTTCGCGATGAGATTGTTCCCGTCAGCGCCCTGCGCCAGAACGGCGAAAGCATGAGCGTGGACACCGACGAACAGCCGCGTACCGACGCCAGCGCGGAAGGGCTGGCAAAGCTGCATCCGGCGTTTGAAATGATGGGATCGGTCACGGCGGGCAACGCGTCCTCCATTAACGACGGTGCCGCCGCGGTGATGATGATGAGCGAAAGCAAAGCGCAGGAGCTGGATCTCCCCGTGCTGGCGCGCATCAAGGCCTTTGCCAGCGTGGGCGTGGACCCTGCGCTGATGGGCATTGCCCCGGTGTATGCCACCCGACGCTGCCTTGAGCGCGCGGGCTGGGAGCTGGCCGACGTCGATCTGATCGAAGTGAACGAAGCCTATGCGGCGCAGGCCATCTCGGTCGGAAAAATGCTGGAGTGGGATCCGCTGCGGGTTAACGTTAACGGCGGGGCGATTGCGCTTGGCCATCCGATTGGCGCATCGGGTTGCCGCATACTGGTGTCGCTGGTGCATGAGATGATGAAGCGTAACGCCCGCAAAGGGCTTGCCACGCTCTGTATCGGCGGCGGGCAGGGCGTCGCGCTGGCTATCGAACGCTAGCCGATCCGCTTCCGCTCAGCGAAAGCCTCCCGCCGGGAGGCTTTTTTCATTCAGGCGGGCAAATCCATCTTTGAATTTCTACACCGTTTCTTGTTAATCACGTCAAAAGTTCAAGTTAAATTAACGCATTGTTTAATATAATAAAAAAATCCAATCCTCGCCTTTTATGGCGCCGCCGTCACCCCGCATTCGTGATCGTCACTGCACTTCTGGTATTAAGATCCAGAAAAAGTGAAACGATGTTTTAAATGTAATTGAAAAGCCCATTCTCAGCGGATAGTATGTCTCCATCATGAAAACGGAACGTTGTTTCGTTATTTTTTCTGCCTGTAGGCACGGTCAATTCTGGAGGTTAACGTGGACGTCAGACAAAGCATCCACAGTGCGCATGCGAAAACGCTGGATACTCAGGGGCTGCGCGGTGAATTTTTAGTTGAGCAGGTGTTCGAAGCCGATAAGTACACCATGGTCTACAGCCACATCGACCGCATTATTGTCGGTGGGATCATGCCGGTGGCGCAAACCGTCTCCGTTGGCGGTGAAGTTGGCAAACAGCTCGGCGTGAGCTATTTCCTGGAACGCCGCGAGCTGGGCATCATCAACATCGGCGGCCCGGGCACCGTCACGGTGGATGGGCAGTGCTACGAGATCGGCCATCGCGATGCGCTTTACGTCGGCAAGGGCGCGAAAGAAGTAGTCTTTGCCAGCATCGACGCCAGCAAACCGGCGAAGTTTTACTACAACTGCGCCCCGGCCCACACGGCGTATCCTACTAAAAAGGTGACGCCTGCCGACGTCGCGCCGGTGACGCTGGGCGACGATCTCACCAGCAACCGCAGGACCATCAACAAGTACTTTGTGCCGGACGTGCTGGAAACCTGCCAGCTTAGCATGGGCCTGACCGAGCTTGCGCCGGGCAACCTGTGGAACACCATGCCGTGCCACACGCACGAGCGCCGCATGGAAGTCTATTTCTACTTCAACATGGATGACGATGCCTGCGTGTTCCACATGATGGGGCAGCCGCAGGAGACGCGCCACATCGTGATGCACAACGAGCAGGCGGTGATTTCGCCGAGCTGGTCAATTCACTCCGGCGTGGGGACCAAAGCCTATACCTTTATCTGGGGCATGGTCGGCGAGAACCAGGTCTTTGATGACATGGACCACGTTGCGGTTAAGGATCTGCGCTAGTCGCGGGCAGCTATGTACCAATCTGCCTGTTGATGACGGGCGCTGAACGAGTAAGGAACAAACATGATTCTGGATGCATTTTCTCTGCAGGGTAAAGTGGCCGTGGTCTCGGGTTGTGACACCGGCCTGGGCCAGGGCATGGCGTTAGGCCTGGCGGAAGCGGGCTGCGATATCGTGGGTATCAACATCGTTGAGCCAACGGAAACCATTGAGCGTGTGACCGCGCTGGGCCGCCGCTTCCTGAGCCTGACCGCCGACCTGCGCAAAATTGACGCTATCCCCGATCTGCTGGAACGCGCGGTGGCGGAGTTTGGCCATATCGATATTCTGGTTAACAACGCGGGCCTGATCCGCCGCGAAGACGCGATCAGCTTCAGCGAGCGCGACTGGGACGACGTGATGAACCTGAACATCAAGAGCGTATTCTTTATGTCTCAGGCCGCGGCGAAGCACTTTATTGCCCAGGGCAACGGCGGCAAGATTATCAATATCGCCTCCATGCTCTCCTTCCAGGGCGGCATCCGCGTGCCGTCTTACACCGCGTCGAAAAGCGCCGTAATGGGCGTCACCCGCCTGCTGGCGAACGAGTGGGCGAAGCACAACATCAACGTGAATGCGATCGCGCCGGGGTATATGGCGACCAACAATACCCAGCAGCTTCGCGCCGACGAGCAGCGCAGCAGCGAGATCCTCGACCGCATCCCGGCGGGCCGCTGGGGGCTGCCGGACGATCTCAAGGGACCGATTGTGTTCCTCGCGTCCCCGGCATCCGATTACATTAACGGCTACACCGTGGCCGTGGATGGCGGCTGGCTGGCGCGATAAGCCTGGTAATGCCCGTCAGACAGGTGGCACAAAGCCGCTTATCCGACGGGCATCACGCCACCAAACTCACCATTATCCATACGCCTCAAGACGAAAAATCCATACCAGAAAAGCATAGATGACCCACATCACAGATTTATCCCTTTTAAATTAGAGAATTAACAAAAACTGGCGGTATTTCACCGTTCATTGAAATTGTAATGTCCATCACAGATCGCTATGCCACAGCGAAATCATCCATATCTTCGCGGATTCCCGCCTGACACTTTCTCTGGCTTTCTCGTAATTTCATTGCATGTTTTGGCTGTTCAGGCAGGAAATTATGACATCGATAAATGACTCTACCCTGGCGTCGGGCGTGTTGCGCGATACCCGCCGCATGAACCAGTTTGTCTCTATTGCCGCCGCGGTTGCCGGCCTGCTGTTTGGTCTGGATATCGGCGTGATTGCCGGCGCGCTGCCGTTTATTACCGACCACTTTACCCTGAGCAACCGCCTGCAGGAGTGGGTGGTGAGCAGCATGATGCTCGGCGCCGCCATCGGCGCGCTGTTCAACGGCTGGCTCTCGTTCCGCCTTGGGCGCAAGTACAGCCTGATGGTCGGGGCGATCCTGTTTGTCGCAGGCTCTATTGGCTCTGCCTTTGCGGCGAACGTGGAAGTGCTGCTGCTCTCCCGCGTGCTGCTGGGCGTCGCGGTTGGGATCGCGTCCTACACCGCACCGCTCTATCTTTCTGAAATGGCGAGCGAAAACGTGCGCGGCAGGATGATCAGCATGTATCAGCTGATGGTCACGCTCGGCATTGTGCTGGCGTTCCTGTCGGATACCTACTTCAGCTACAGCGGCAACTGGCGGGCGATGCTCGGCGTGCTGGCGCTGCCCGCGGTGCTGCTGATTGTGTTAGTCATCTTTTTACCGAACAGCCCGCGCTGGCTGGCGCAAAAAGGGCGCCACGTCGAGGCGGAAGAGGTGCTGCGCATGCTGCGCGACACCTCCGAAAAAGCGCGTGAAGAGCTGAACGAGATCCGCGAAAGCCTGAAGCTCAAGCAGGGCGGGTGGGCGCTGTTCAGGGTAAACCGCAACGTGCGCCGCGCGGTGTTTCTCGGCATGCTGCTGCAGGCAATGCAGCAGTTTACCGGCATGAATATCATCATGTACTACGCGCCGCGCATCTTCAAAATGGCCGGGTTTACCACCACCGAACAGCAGATGGTCGCTACCCTGGTGGTGGGGCTGACCTTTATGTTCGCCACCTTCATTGCGGTATTTACCGTCGATAAGGCCGGACGTAAGCCGGCGCTGAAGATTGGCTTTAGCGTCATGGCGATCGGCACGCTGATCCTCGGCTACTGCCTGATGCAGTTCGATAACGGCACGGCGTCGAGCGGGCTCTCCTGGCTGTCGGTGGGGATGACCATGATGTGCATTGCCGGTTATGCGATGAGCGCCGCGCCGGTCGTGTGGATCCTCTGCTCTGAAATCCAGCCGCTAAAATGCCGCGACTTTGGTATCACCTGTTCCACCACCACCAACTGGGTGTCGAACATGATCATCGGCGCGACCTTCCTGACGCTGCTGGACGCGATTGGCGCCGCGGGTACGTTCTGGCTTTATACCGCGCTGAACGTGGTATTTATTGGCATTACGTTCTGGCTGATTCCAGAAACCAAAGGCGTGACGCTGGAGCACATTGAACGCAAGCTGATGGCCGGAGAAAAATTACGCAATATCGGTTTGTGAGGTGAATGCCCGGAACCTGCCGGGCCGGAGAAAAAGAGAGGCCGGGGAAAGGCGAATAGCCCCCGGCTTTTTTTTCGCGCTTTATTTATTCTTCTTTTCTCTGAAAGTCACAACGGAGGTATTTGCAAGAGTTATAAAAAAGAGGGTTATTCAGGAATAACTACTAAATATGATAGCGAAGTATCAATTTGGTTTATATCTACTGTCAGATTATTCTTATTTTCTTGTATCATAATCGAAACTCAACGCTCATGCTGTCTCGCCCCCCACAGATCAAAACAGAAGAATTGCTATGTCAGTGATGGACTTCAAGAAGAATATGGATGTGGACTTTCCCCGCCATGCCTATGCAGCAAACGATCGGCAAGATATCGATCTCCTTGGCTTACTGGACGTCCTGCTTGCGTCTAGAAAACGCATCATCGCCATTACGTTTGCTTTTGCGCTGGCCGGGCTGGTGGTAGCCTTCCTGCTTCCGCAAAAGTGGACCAGTAAATCGGTGATTACGCCAGCAGAGCAGACGCAGTGGAACCCGCTGCGCCAGATGCTGGTCTCCCTGCAGGTGCTGGACATCGACGTGAAGGTTTCGCGTGCAGATGTTTTTAACCTGTTTATCAAGAAGTTTCAGTCGCAGTCCCTGCTTGAAGAATACATGACCTCATCGCCGTACGTGATGGCCCAGCTGAAAGAGGCTAACGCCGATCCGCTGGAGCTGCACCGCGCGGTGGTCAACATTTCCGACAGGATGAAAGCCGCCGACAACACCCTGGCGAAAGAGGCGGACAAAGCGCCGTATGCCTCGTGGACGCTGAGCTTCACCGCCCCCACGGCGGGAGATGCCCAGGCGGTGCTGGACGGTTATATCAAGTACATCACCCGTCTGGTTGAGCAGGAGACGATGCAAAACATCCGCAATCAGGTCGCCCTGAAAACGAAGACGGTGCAGCAGCAGCTGGAGCTGGATCGGGTGCGCCTGACCAACGCGCACAACACCAATTTGCAGCGTCTTAACTACTCCCTGAAAGTGGCGAATGCGGCGGGCATTAAGAAGCCGGTATACAGCAACGGCCAGGCGGTAAAAGACGATCCGGACTACTCCGTCGCGCTGGGGGCGGACGGTATTGCCCAGAAGCTGCAGATTGAGAAGAACCTGAAGGACGTGGCCGAGCTGAACGCTGATTTCCAGAACCGCGAATACTATCTGGCGCAGCTGCAAAAACTGTCGTTTGATGATGTGGCTATTGAGCCGTTTAAATATCAGCTCTCTCCATCAATGCCGATTAAAAAAGACGGCCCGGGCAAAGCGCTGATTATCGTTCTGGCCGCGTTAGTGGGCGGCCTGCTGGCGTGCGGCAGCGTGTTGCTGCGTGAGGCGATACAGTCCCGACGTCCGCATGTGCAACGCGCGGCGGAATAAACCGTAACGTGTTAAGAAAGGCGCTATCCATAGCGCCTTTTTTTATTTCAGCCCTCGCTGGCGCTGGAAACGGGCCGATAAGTTTGCTTCACTGGGAAAAACGAACGGGAGGCACCATGAAAACAATCGGGTTATTGGGCGGCATGAGCTGGGAATCAACCATTCCCTATTATCGCCTTATTAATGAGGGCGTAAAACAGCGGCTCGGCGGCCTGCACTCGGCAAGCCTGCTGCTGCACAGCGTGGATTTCCACGACATCGAAGCCTGCCAGGCGAGCGGCGAATGGGATAAAGCGGGCGAGATCCTGGCGCAGGCGGCCCTCGGGCTGGAGCGCGCGGGGGCGGAAGGCATTTTGCTCTGTACCAACACCATGCATAAGGTCGCGTCCCATATCGAAGAGGCCTGCTCGCTGCCGTTTCTGCACATTGCCGACGCAACGGGCCGGGCGATTAGCGACGCGGGCATGTCGCGCGTGGCGCTGCTGGGCACGCGCTACACCATGGAGCAGGACTTTTACCGCGGCCGCTTAAGCAGCGCGTTCGGCATTGAAAGCATCATCCCGGACGAAGCCGACCGGGCGCGCATCAACCAGATTATCTTCGAGGAGCTGTGCCTCGGCACCTTCAGCGAAACGTCCCGCGCGTACTACGTCAGCGTGATTGAGAAGCTGGCGCAGCAGGGCGCGGAGGGCGTTATTTTTGGCTGCACCGAGATCGGCCTGCTGGTCCCGGCCGAGCGAAGCCCTGTCCCGGTATTCGATACCGCAGCCATTCACGCGGCGGATGCCGTGGAATTTATGCTGTCATAAGGGGTTTTGCCGGTCAGGCAAGCGAAGCGCCACCTGACGCGCGTACGCCGTTAAATGCTCGCTAAAGGCATCGACGAGCGCCGATGCCGGCCGGTGCAGCGGGCGAATCAGGCTTACGGTAAACGGCACCGATACGCTAAACGGACGGATCGCGATATCGCTTCCGGCGTAGTCCAGCGCCGTAAGCGGGTTAACCACCGAAACCCCGACGCCCGCGCGCACCATGGCGCAAATTGACGCGGCGCTGTGCGTATCGACCACCATCCTTCTTTTCACCTGATGCTCGGCAAACAGCGAATCCAGCAGCTGGCGATAGCTGTCGGTTTGCGACAGGCTAATGTAGTTCTCGCCGTGAAAATCGGCCGGGGTTAGGACGCTTTTTTCGGCAAGCGGGTGCCCGGCAGGCAGGACGCACACCTCGTCCAAAGAGAGCAGCTCCGTGCGCGACGTGCCCGCGGGGGTCGCGAGCGTTTCGGTCAGGCCGAGATCGTGGCGCTGCGCGGAGAGCCACTCTTCAAGCAGCGGCGATTCCTGCGGAATAATCGACAGGCTCACGTCCGGATAGCGGGCGAGGAAAGGCTGGAGCAGCGCGGGCAGAAAGGACTGTGAGAACATCGGCAGGCAGACGATGGACAGCTCGCCCTGGCGAAATTCCCGCAGGCTCTCCGCCGCGCTCACGATCCTGTCCAGCCCGTACCAGGAGCGCTGAACCTCTTCAAACAGGCGCAATCCCTGAACCGTGGGGTGCAGCCTGCCGCGCGCGCGTTCGAATAATTTCAGATCCAGCACTTTTTCAAAGCGCGCCAGCTCGCGGCTCACGGTCGGCTGCGAGGTATGCAGCATCTGCGCGGCTTCGGTGAGGTTGCCGGTGGTCATCACCGCGTGAAAAATTTCGATATGGCGTAGATTGATGACGGGCATGGGGCACCTTTGGCTGAACGTAATCCATATCATTTTTGCATAGACTCGCGAAAAAACGATATTTTTTATTCCCTACTCACTGTGGCGTAATAGTAAAAAATGACGATCCCCGGAGAACACCATGCCACGCCCGCTCAACCAAACGGATACCGACCTCAACGCTGATAACCTGCTGCGCCTGCCTGCCGAATTTGGTTGCCCGGTGTGGGTTTACGACGCGCAGATTATTCGCGAGAAGATCGCCGCGCTGCATCGGTTTGACGTGGTGCGCTTCGCGCAAAAGGCCTGCTCCAATATCCATATTCTGCGCCTGATGCGCGAGCAGGGCGTAAAGGTGGACTCCGTGTCCTTAGGCGAAATTGAGCGCGCGCTGGCGGCAGGCTTCGATCCGAAAGCCGACAGCGACGCGATCGTCTTTACCGCCGACGTGATTGACGACGCGACGCTTGCGCGCGTGCATGAGCTGCAGATCCCGGTGAACGCCGGATCGGTGGATATGCTGGAACAGCTCGGGGAGGTTTCACCGGGCCACCGCGTCTGGCTGCGCGTCAACCCGGGCTTCGGCCACGGCCATAGCCAGAAAACCAATACCGGCGGCGAAAACAGCAAGCACGGCATCTGGTATGCCGATCTTCCGGCCGCGCTGGCGGTGCTGCAGCGTTACGACCTGAAGCTGGTGGGCATTCACATGCACATCGGTTCGGGCGTGGACTACGGCCACCTTGAGCAGGTCTGCGGCGCGATGGTGCAGCAGGTGATCGACTTTGGCGAGGATCTGGAGGCGATCTCCGCGGGCGGCGGGCTGTCCATTCCTTACCGCGAAGGGGAAGAAGCGATCGACACCGATCACTACTACGGCCTGTGGAGCGCCGCGCGCGACAAAATCGCCGCGCATCTGGGCCATGCGGTGAAGCTGGAGATCGAACCGGGGCGCTTCCTGGTGGCGGAGTCCGGCGTGCTGGTGGCGCAGGTTCGCAGCGTGAAGGAGATGGGAAGCCGCCACTTCGTGCTGATCGACGCGGGCTTTAACGATCTGATGCGCCCGTCAATGTACGGCAGCTACCACCACATCAGCGCGCTGGCCGCCGACGGCCGCGACTTAACCGATGCGCCGCGCAGAGAGACCGTGGTGGCGGGCCCGCTGTGTGAATCCGGCGACGTGTTCACCCAGCAGGAAGGCGGAAAAGTTGAAACCCGCGCCCTGCCGGACGTCAAACCGGGAGATTATCTGGTGCTGCACGATACCGGCGCGTACGGGGCGTCCATGTCGTCCAACTACAACAGCCGCCCGCTGCTGCCGGAAGTGCTGTTTGATAAGGGCGCTGCGAAGCTGATTCGCCGTCGCCAGACGATTCAGGAGCTTATCGCGCTTGAGTGCTTCTGAGTAAAGTACGGCCCCGTCGTCACCGAGTCGCGCAGCACCAGCGTGCCGGTAAACGGCGGGATCGCTTCGACCGGCTGGTTCTTTGCCAGCCGAATCGCCTGATCGATAGCGGTCACGATCATATTATCGATCGGCAAATAGACCGACGAAAGCGCAGGCTCCAGCCACTTCGCGCTCGGCGCGTCGTCAAAACCGAACAGCGAAACGTCCTGCGGGATGCGCAGCCCCGCCTGGTGCAACGCCTTTGACGCACCCAGCGCCATATCGTCATTGCAGGCAAACAGCGCGCTGTATGAAACCCCTTCGGCAATCAGCTCCTTGCACAGCTCGTATCCCCGCGTCATGCCCGCATCGCCATACTTTATGCGCCGTTCGTCGAGGCGGATCCCGTGCTTTTCCAGCGCCTTGCGGTAGCCCATCAGGCGCGCTTTACCGGTTGGGGTATGGATCGGCACGGTGATGCAGGCTATTTCGCGATGGCCCTGGTTGATCAGGTGATCCACGGCCTTAAAGGCGGCGTCCTGCTGCTCGAAGAACACGCAGCGGTCGGGCGCCTGGCTGACCTCGCGGTTGATCACCACCAGCGGCATGGGCACGGAGTGGATCAGCTTCATGATCGCTTTTTCACTCATGTAGCGGGTGTACAGCACGATGGCGTCGCACTTGCGGTCGGCCAGCATCTGCACCGCCTGCTCTTCCTGCTCGGGCGCATCGTGGCCGTCGGTGACGATCAGCTGCTTGCCGTGCGTTTCGGTTTGCCGCGAGGCCTGCTGCAGCAGGCGGCCAAAGTAGAAGCCGTCAAACGTGGAAACCACCAGGCCAATGCTGTTGCTGGTCTGATTGGCCAGCGAGCGCGCGAGGAAGTTTGGCCGATAGCCCAGCTCTTCCATCGCCTTAAAGACCTGCTGACGCGTACTCTCCTTAACCTGACCCGTGCCGTTCAGCACGCGCGAGACGGTCGCTTTCGACACGCCCGCGCGCAGCGAGACATCCAGCATTGTTGCCATTAGACATTCCTGATTCCACGTAACTCCGTGCAGTTTAACACAGACCAGCCGGCCCTTAATCGACGCGGGAAGGGCAAAACACCTATCACGATCACGCTTTTTGGACGCGATCCGACCGCGCAAGATAAATGGCTGGATGTGGTATACCAAAATAGTCATAAATCATCATTTGGAATACCTGTAGTGGCGTTGGGAGCTTAATCACAGAATAAAAGCGCCGTGGTGGCTATTTTTGGTATGCCAATAGTATCCGGCTGTACACCTTATTCAATAAAAGCCCTTTTACTGAGGTAATACCCTATGGCATTACAGGAAAAACTGATCGACGCTCTGGGCGGTTTTGCCACCAAGTTCAACAGCTATCGCTACATCATGGCGATCAAATCTGCCTTTATTACCCTGATGCCGGTCATCATTGTTGGCGCGTTTTCGGTGCTGATCTCCAACATGGTGCTGGATCCGAAAAACGGCCTCGCAAGCTTCGACTCGCTGGCGTTTCTTGCCGCGCTGAAGCCGATCACCAGCGCGCTCAACTACGCCACGCTGAACTTTCTCAATATCGGCGCGGTGTTTCTGATTGGCGTGGAGCTGGGGCGCATCAACGGCATCAAATCGCTGTTCCCCGGCCTGCTCGCGGTGATCTGCTTTATCTGCGTCACGCCGACCACCGTCGAGATGCTGGTGGACGGCGAAATGCACGTGGTGAAAGACGTGCTGCTGCGCCAGTTTTCGGACACCCGCAGCCTGTTCCTCGGCATGTTTATCGCCATTCTGTCCGTTGAGGTCTATTGCTGGCTGGAGAACCGCAACGGGCTGAAGATCAAAATGCCGGACACCGTGCCGCCTAACGTGGCCGCCTCCTTCTCGGCGCTGATCCCCGCCATTATCACCACCACCGCGATTGCGACCTTCGGCTTTGCGTTCCACCAGGCTACCGGCATGTATCTCTACGATGCGGTGTATCAGGTGGTGCAGCAGCCGCTGGAGCGCGTGGTGCAAAGCCTGCCGGGCATCCTGCTGCTGATGTTCGTTGCCCAGCTGTTCTGGGTGATCGGCATCCACGGCAACCAGATGATCAAACCGATCCGCGAGCCGCTGCTGCTGGGCGCAATCACCGTCAACATGAGCGCGTTTGAGCAGGGCAAAGAGGTGCCGAACATCATCACCATGCCGTTCTGGGATGTGTACATGAGCATCGGCGGCTCCGGCCTGACTATCGGCCTGCTGATTGCGGTGATGATTGCCACCAAACGCAAAGAGATGAAGGAGATCGCCAAGCTCTCTATCGGCCCCGGCCTGTTTAACATCAACGAGCCGGTGATCTTCGGCATGCCGATCATGCTCAACCCGATCCTTGCGATCCCCTTCATCATCACGCCGCTGGTCACGGGAACGATCGGCTACTTCGCCACGGCCGCTGGCTTTGCCGGCAAAGCGGTGGTGATGGTGCCGTGGACGACGCCGCCGCTGATCAACGCCTGGCTTTCCACCGCCGGCTCGATGGGGGCCGTCGTCACCCAGCTGATCTGCATCGTGACCGCCGTCATTATCTACCTGCCGTTCGTGAAAATTGCCTCGCGCCGCGCGGAGCAGGCCGCGCTGCAGCAGGCTACAGACAACGCATGAGGATGTTATGAGCACAAAACAGATAGCGATACCGCAGGATTTCATTCTCGGCGCGGCCGCCTCGGCGTGGCAAACCGAAGGCTGGAGCGGCAAAAAAGCGGGGCAGGATTCGTGGATCGACCTGTGGTACAAAAACGATCGCCACGTCTGGCATAACGGCTATGGCCCGGCGGTGGCGACCGATTTTATCAACCGCTATCGCGAAGACGTGGCGCTGATGAAGCAGGCGGGGCTCACGCACTACCGCACGTCGATCAACTGGTCGCGTTTTTTAACCGACTATGAAAACGCGACGGTGGATGAAGAGTACGCCGCCTACTACGACGCGCTGTTTGACGAAATGCACCGGCAGGGCATCGAGCCGATGATCTGCCTGGAGCATTACGAGCTGCCGGGCGCGCTGCTCGAAGCCTACGGCGGCTGGGGGTCAAATCACGTCGTTGAGCTTTTCGTTCGCTATGCCGGGAAGGTGTTCGAACGCTACCGCGGCAAGGTAACCCGCTGGTTCACCTTCAACGAGCCGATCGTGGTGCAGACCCGCGTCTACCTCGACGCGCTGCGCTGGCCGTATGAGCAAAACACCGCGAAATGGATGCAGTGGAACCACCACAAGGTGCTGGCGACGGCGAAGGTGGTAAAGCTTTTTCGCGAGAGGGGCTACCCTGGCACGGTGGGCTGTATTCTCAATCCGGAAGTGACCTACCCGCGCTCGCAGGCGCCGCACGATGTGCGCGCGGCAGAGATCTACGATCTCTTCTATAACCGCGTCTTCCTCGATCCGCTGGTCCACGGGCGCTATCCGCAGGAACTGTTTACCCTGCTGGAGCAGCATCAGGTGCGGTGGGACTACACGGCAGACGAGCTGGCGCTGATTGCGGAAAACACCGTCGACGAGCTGGGCATTAATCTTTATTACCCGCACCGGGTGAAGGCGCCGTCCCGCGCCTGGCATCCCGACACGCCGTTCCATCCCGCCTGGTATTACGAGCCGTTCGAGCTGCCGGGGCGGCGAATGAACGCGTCGCGAGGCTGGGAAATCTTCCCGCGCATTATCTACGACATGGCGATGCGGATTAAGAACGACTATCGCAACATTGACTGGTTCGTGGCGGAGAGCGGCATGGGCGTGGAGAACGAAGCGCAGTTCCGCAACCGCGACGGCATCATCGAAGATAACTACCGCATCGACTTCATCAGCGAACATCTTTACTGCGCGCTGCGGGCGCGTGAAGAGGGGGCGAACTGCCGCGGCTACATGCTGTGGGCGTTTACCGATAACGTTTCGCCGATGAACGCCTTTAAGAATCGCTACGGGCTGATTGAGATCGATCTCGACGATAGCCGCGCCCGGCGCGCGAAAAAGTCCGCCTCCTGGTTCCGCCAGCTGCGCGATTCGCGCGTGCTCACGCTATGCGTCGACGATCAATGGAAGTAAGCGAAAAGCGCGGGTTCTGTTAAAATAGCGCACAAACTGGCCGGGAGGACGCCCGGCCTGCGCACTAACTGACTAACAGGTGAAAACGTGGATAAGGCTGTCATCCTGCCGGAAAGAAAACAGTACCAGGAAATTGGCGAGGATTTACGGGCGCAAATTATCCAGGGACATTATCCCGTGGGATCGCGCCTGCCGCCGGAGCGCAACATTGCCGAGACCTACGGCGTCAGCCGCACCATCGTGCGCGAAGCGCTGCTGATGCTGGAGCTTCAGGGCACGGTGGATATCCGCCAGGGCTCGGGCGTGTACGTGATGCGCATTCCTGAAGAGCATGAAAATGAGGAAGAGCGCTTCCTCAACAGCGACGTGGGGCCGTTTGAGATTTTGCAGGCGCGCCAGCTGCTTGAAAGCAACATCGCCGCGTTTGCCGCTAAAATGGCGACGCGGGCCGATATCGACAACCTGCGCCGCATTATCGAGCAGGAGCAGCGGGCGATTGCCGCCGACGATCGCAGCCAGGATAACAACAAGATGTTTCACCTGGTGCTGGCGGGCGCCACGCAGAACCAGATGCTGCTGGCGACGGTCGAAAGCGTCTGGCACCACATGGACAGCAGCCCGCTGTGGCAGCAGTTCAACGCGCATATCGCCAGCCGCGCGTATCGCCTGAAGTGGCTGGGCGACCGGCAGACCATCCTCGCCGCGCTGCGCCGCCGCGACGTGATGGGCGCCTGGCAGGCGATGTTCCAGCATCTTGAAAACGTCAAAAAAAGCCTGCTGGAGCTCTCGGATGAAGACGCGCCGGATTTTGACGGCTATCTTTTCGAATCCGTGCCGCTTTTTCAGGGGAAGCTGGTGTGACTATCCTGCCGCTGTACGCCGCGCCGCAGTTTACCGAACGGGTCATCGACTGGACCTGGCACGCCTTCGGCGACGGGCTCCCGCGCGCCTTTTTCCAGAGCATTGTCGAACACAGCCTGACGCCGGACGCGCTGCCGCTTACGTTCGTTGCCGTGGAGGGTGAACGGCTGCTGGGCACCGTTGGGCTGTGGCGCTGCGACCTGATTGCCCGTCAGGATCTCTTCCCCTGGCTGGCGTCGCTTTATGTTGACGAATCGGCGCGGGGGCAGGGGCTGGCGGGGCGTTTACAGCAGCACGTGCAGGCGTATGCCAGACAGGCCGGGTATACCGAGCTTCACCTCTGGTCAGCCTGCCGCGACTTCTACGAACGCTACGGCTGGCAGTATATCGGTGACGGGCTGGAATACCCGGATAAAACGGTGCATCTCTATCGCTATTCGCTCTGATCTTCCGCGGGGGATGCCACGGAGTGACGGCGAACCAGCGTCGGGCTAAACAGGTGCGTAATCTCCGGCGGCGTGTGGTTATCCGCCAGCGCGAGGGCCAGCTCCGCCGCCTGCGTTGCCATGGTGACAATCGGGTAGCGCACGGTGGTCAGGCGCGGGCGCACGTAGCGAGACACCAGCACGTCATCAAACCCAATCAGCGAAATCTCTGCCGGAACGTCGATTCCGTTGTCGTTTAATACGCCCATCGCCCCGGCGGCCATCGAATCGTTGTAGCTGGCGATGGCCGTAAAGTTCTTTCCGCGGCCGAGAAGCTCGGTCATCGCCTGTTCGCCGCCGCTTTCGTCCGGCTCGCCGTAGGCCACCATCCTGTCGTTGCACGGCAGGCCGTTTTCGCGCAGCGCGTCGTAATAGCCCTGCAGGCGGTCTTCCGCGTCGGAAATCGGGTGGTTTGAGCAGAGATAGCCGATGCGGGTATGGCCCTGCTGGATCAGATGGCGGGTGGCAAGCCAGGCCCCGTAGCGGTCGTCGAGCGCCACGCAGCGCTGTTCAAAGCCGGGAATGATGCGGTTGATAATCACCATGCCGGGGATCTGCTTCATCAGGTGAATCAGCTCGGCGTCCGGGATCATTTTGGCGTGAACCACCAGCGCGGCGCAGCGGTGGCGAATCAGCTGTTCGATAGCCTGGCGTTCTTTGAGTTCGTTATGGTAGCCGTTGCCGATCAGCAGAAAGTTGCCCGTCTGGTACGACACCTGCTCCACGGCTTTGACCATCGCGCCAAAAAAGGGATCGGAGACGTCGCCCACGACCAGGCCAATCGTCTCGGTCGACTGCTGGGCCAGCGCGCGCGCGTTGGCGTTGGGATGATAGTTCAGGCTTTCCATGGCGCTTTGCACGGCCTGGCGCGATGCCTCGCTGGCTTTCGGGGAAGCGTTAATCACGCGCGAGACGGTTGCGACGGAAACGCCCGCCAGCCGGGCCACGTCCTTAATTGTCGCCATTTAATACCTTCTTATTAGGGGTAAGCGTTTACACACCAATTAGTGTTGCGGAAAAGCGGCGGGCATTCAAGGGGGGAGGGATTGTGAACCTAACAAACGTGACGCAGAACACCCGGCCCTGTGTAATCGTTACACGCCCAGGCGTGACAAAATAATGTCAATCTGAACCTTTAGTTACACTTTGCCTCAGGCTGTTGCGATTGTCCGATAGCCAGCATCGCGGGCGGATTGCTAGAGTCGAGATCCCAGAGGTATTGATAGGTGGAATCAACTCCGGTTGATTAACACGACTTACACCAGCCTGCGTTCTTACGCAGGTTTTTTTTTGCCTGAAAGTTCAACCTGTAACAGCAAAAGATAATATTCACACATGGTTGCATTTCGGTTCATTCCCTTGCGTTTTGCCGCTGGCGAAGCGGGTAGCGAAGGACCACAATCAAGATCCCAGAGGTATTGATTGGTGAGAATTCTTAGTACGGTTTCGTACTCTTCTCTTGCACCAGCCTGCGCGGATGCGCAGGTTTTTTTTCGCCTCTATTTTTGCTGTCGCTCCCCTGTCACTTCTCGTGTAATCTGCCACTCTTTAAGCTAACCCTTCACACTGGCTGGCAAAGGGAGTTGAGATGCTATTTGGGTTCTTTCGCACACTGTTCCGCATTCTGTTTCGCGTCCGCATCGCCGGCGATGCTCAGGCGCTTAACGGCGAGCGCGTACTGATTACGCCAAACCACGTTTCCTTTATTGACGGCATTCTGCTGGCGCTGTTTTTGCCGGTGCGTCCGGTATTCGCGGTCTACACCTCCATCAGCCAGCAGTGGTTTATGCGCTGGCTGGCACCGCTGATTGATTTTGTACCGCTCGATCCAACAAAGCCGATGATGATTAAGCACCTGGTGCGCCTGATTGAGCAGGGGCGTCCGGTGGTCATATTCCCGGAGGGACGGATCTCCGTCACCGGCTCGCTGATGAAAATTTATGACGGCGCGGGGTTTGTGGCCGCGAAGTCCAGGGCAACCGTCGTTCCGCTGCGCATTGAAGGGGCGGAGCTAACCCACTTCAGCCGCCTGAAAGGGCTGGTTAAGCAGCGCCTGTTCCCGACCATTACCCTGCACATTCTGCCGCCGACGTCGCTGCCGATGCCGGACGCGCCGCGCGCTCGCGATCGGCGTAAAATTGCCGGCGAAATGCTGCATCAGATCATGATGGAAGCGCGCATGGCCGTTCGCCCGCGCGAAACGCTGTACGAATCCCTGCTGTCGGCGCAGTACCGCTACGGCGCGAAGAAGAACTGTATTGAAGACGTTAACTTTACGCCGGACACCTATCGCAAGCTGCTGACCAAGACCCTGTTCGTCGGGCGTATTCTTGAGAAGTACAGCAAGCGCGGCGAAAAGATTGGCCTGATGCTGCCGAACGCGGGGATCAGCGCGGCGGTGATTTTCGGTGCCGTCTCGCGCGGGCGCATCCCGGCGATGATGAACTACACGGCGGGCGTCAAGGGGCTGACCAGCGCCATCACGGCGGCGCAAATCAACACCGTCTTCACCTCCCGCCAGTTTCTTGATAAAGGCAAGCTGTGGCACCTGCCGGAACAGCTCACGCAGGTTCGCTGGGTATTCCTTGAAGATTTAAAAGCGGACGTCACTACGGGCGACAAGCTGTGGATCTTCGCCCACCTGCTGATGCCGCGCCTGGCGCAGGTGAAGCAGAAGCCGGAAGACGACGCGATTATCCTCTTTACCTCCGGGTCTGAAGGCAACCCTAAGGGCGTCGTTCACAGCCACAAAAGCATTCTGGCGAACGTAGAGCAGATCAAAACCATCGCCGATTTCACCGCGAAAGACCGCTTTATGTCGGCGCTGCCGCTGTTCCACTCGTTTGGCCTGACGGTGGGCCTGTTTACGCCGCTGCTGACCGGGGCGGAAGTGTTCCTTTATCCAAGCCCGCTGCACTACCGCGTGGTGCCGGAGCTGGTGTATGACCGCAACTGCACCGTGCTCTTCGGCACCTCAACCTTCCTCGGCAACTATGCCCGCTTCGCCAACCCGTACGACTTCTTCCGCGTGCGGTATGTGGTTGCCGGGGCCGAGAAGCTTCAGGAGAGCACGCGCCAGGTCTGGCAGGACAAGTTTGGCCTGCGCATTCTGGAAGGCTACGGCGTGACGGAGTGCGCGCCGGTGGTCTCCATCAACGTGCCGATGGCCGCGAAGCCGGGCACGGTGGGAAGGCTGCTGCCGGGGCTGGACGCGCGGCTGCTGGCGGTGCCGGGCATTGAGGACGGCGGTCGCCTGCAGCTGAAAGGGCCAAACGTGATGAACGGCTATCTGCGGGTCGAAAACCCGGGCGTGCTGGAAGCGCCGACGGCGGAAAACGTCAACGGCGACATCGAAACCGGCTGGTACGATACCGGCGACATTGTTCGCTTCGACGAGCAGGGCTACGTGCAGATCCAGGGACGCGCTAAGCGCTTCGCCAAGATTGCGGGTGAAATGGTCTCGCTTGAGACGGTGGAACAGCTGGCGATGGCGGTCTCTGCCGACAAGCTTCACGCCACCGTAGTGAAAAGCGACGCCAGCAAAGGGGAAGCGCTGGTGCTCTTCACCACCGACAGCGAGCTTAAGCGCGATCGGCTGCTTAAGCACGCGCGCGAACACGGCATTCCCGAGCTGGCGGTACCGCGTGATATTCGCTACCTCAAACAGCTTCCGGTGCTGGGCAGCGGCAAGCCCGATTTCGTGACCCTTAAGGGCATGGTTGAAGAGGCGGAACAGCATAATGCGTGAGTCAGCACACACTAACACCTCTATCTGGTCGAAAAGCATGATGGCGGTCATTGCCGCCCAGTTTCTCTCCGCCTTCGGCGATAACGCGCTGCTGTTTGCCACGCTGGCGCTGCTCAAGGCCGAGTTTTACCCCGACTGGAGCCAGCCGGTGCTGCAGATGGTGTTTGTGGGTGCTTACATCATCTTTGCGCCTTTTGTGGGGCAGGTGGCCGATAGCTTCCCGAAAGGCCGGGTGATGATGTTCGCCAACGGCCTTAAGCTGCTCGGCGCCGCCAGCATCTGCTTCGGCATCAACCCGTTTATCGGCTACACGCTGGTGGGCATTGGCGCGGCGGCTTATTCTCCGGCGAAGTACGGCATTCTGGGCGAACTGACGACCGGCGATAAGCTGGTCAAGGCCAACGGCCTGATGGAGTCCTCCACGATTGCGGCAATCCTGGTGGGCTCGGTAGCGGGCGGCGTGCTGGCCGACTGGCACGTGCTGGCCGCGCTGGGCGTCTGCGCCGTGGTGTACGGCGGGGCGGTAATCGCTAACCTGTTTATTCCAGCGCTGCCGGTGGCGCGTCCGGGCCAGTCCTGGCATTTTGGGCCGATGACGAGCAGCTTCTTCAACGCCTGCCGCGTGCTGTGGCGCAACGGCGAAACCCGTTTTTCGCTGATGGGCACCAGCATGTTCTGGGGCGCGGGCGTTACCCTGCGCTTTCTGCTGGTGCTGTGGGTGCCCGTGGCGCTGGGGATCGTCGACAACGCGACGCCGACCTATCTTAATGCGATGGTGGCGATTGGGATCGTCATTGGTGCGGGGGCGGCGGCTAAGCTGGTGACGCTGGAGACGGTCGCGCGCTGTATGCCCGCGGGGATACTTATCGGCGTTGTGGTGCTGATCTTCTCGGTCCAGCATGCGCTGCTGCCTGCGTATGCTCTGCTGATCCTGATGGGCATGCTGGGCGGCTTCTTTGTGGTTCCGCTGAACGCGCTATTGCAGGAGCGCGGCAAGCAGACCGTGGGAGCGGGTAATGCGATTGCGGTGCAAAACCTGGGCGAAAACATCGCCATGCTGCTGATGCTGGGGCTCTATTCGCTGGCGGTGAAGGCGGGCGCGCCGGTGGTGGCGATCGGCATCGGGTTTGGCGCGCTGTTTGCGCTGGCGATTAGCGGGCTGTGGATCTGGCAGCGTCGGCGTTGACATCAGTGGCCAGAGGCGGCCTGAAGCCCTCTCCCACGGGAGAGGGCGCAAACACCCAAAACGGCAACGCTGTTGCCGTTTTGCTTTTATTACGGTGCCGGATATGTATAAACCTGATGCACCGCCTCAATCTCCGCTAACACTTCCTCACTCAGGTTCAGATGGAAACTCTCAACGTTGGTTTTCAGCTGTTCCATCGTGGTAGCGCCCAGCAGGGTGCTCGCCACAAACGGCTGGCGACGCACGAAGGCCAGCGCCATCTGCGCAGGATCCAGACCGTGACGCCTGGCGATATCCACATAGGCCGCGACGGCCTTCTGCGTCTGCTCGCCGCTGTAGCGGGTAAAACGGCTGAAAAGCGTGTTGCGCGCGCCGGCGGGCTTCGCGCCGTTCAGGTACTTACCGGTTAGCGTGCCAAAGCCCAGGCAGGAGTATGCCAGCAGCTCCACCTCTTCGTACTGCGTCACTTCCGCCAGGCCGACTTCATAGCTGCGGTTCAGCAGGCTGTAGGGGTTCTGAATGGTGACGATGCGCGGCAGATCGTGCTTGTCCGCGAGATGCAGATAGCGCATCACGCCAAACGCCGTTTCGTTCGACACGCCGATGTAGCGGATTTTGCCCGCGCGCTGGCACTCCGTCAGCGCCTCCAGCGTTTCAAGCAGGCTCACGGCGGGGGCGCTCTCGTTCCAGCTGTAGCCGAGCTTGCCGAAGCAGTTGGTTGGGCGCTGCGGCCAGTGCACCTGGTAAAGATCGAGATAGTCGGTTTGCAGACGCTTCAGGCTGGCATCCAGCGCGGCGCGAATGTTCTTGCGATCGAGGTTCTGATTCGGGCGGATCCCGGCATCGTTATTGCGCGACGGGCCGCTGACTTTCGAGGCGATAACCAGCTTTTCGCGATTGCCGCGTTGTGCCAGCCAGTTGCCGACGTAGGTTTCGGTTAGGCCCTGGGTCTCCGGGCGAGGAGGAACAGGGTACATCTCAGCCACGTCAATCAGGTTAATTCCCTGGCTGACGGCGTAATCGAGCTGCGCATGGGCATCGGCTTCGCTGTTTTGTTCACCAAACGTCATCGTGCCCAGCCCCAGTTGGCTGACTTCCAGTGCGCTATGGGGGATACGGTGATAATGCATAGCCGGCTTCCTTCAATTGACCAATAAACCGCGTCAGGAACCTCCCGACAAAGGAATATAAACATGGCAGAGGGGAAGCGAAAGGGGAAGGAAAAAATCAAAAAGGCCAGTAAACCACTGACCTTTATCGGTTATCGCTCGATAATCTGCGAGACTTCGTCGCGATTGATCTGCATCTTATTGCCCTGCTGATCGTGGTAGCTCACCAGCCCGGTATCATCGTCGACTTCGGGTTTACCGTCCGTCAGGATCATACGACCGTCTTTGGTCGCCATCACGTAATCGCTGCTGCAGCCCGAAACGGCAAACGCTAAACCGACCGCCGAGATTATCACTGCCCATTTTTTCATCGTTATCATCCTCATCTGGCTCGTATCACATCATAGTCTAGTAATAACCTGATAATTCGACAGGGGAAAGCGGTTAAATCTTAAAACCCGGTGATTATGTTACCCAGAGCGCAAAATTTGGTTAAAAAGTTAGGTATTGAGTAAGAAATGACGCGCCAGCAGCGCGCCGGTGAAATTCTTTTTAAGGTAAAAACCGCGCGGCAGCGTCAGGATCGGCTCGCCTAGCGCGCCAACCGCTTCGGTGAGCGCCTTGCTGTTGGCCGCCTTCGGGCGAAGCTGCAGCACTTCACCGTGTCGTGCGGTAATGCGCTCCACCTGGCCAAGCACAATCATGTCCATCAGCTCTTCCCAGTCCTGAGAGAGCTGCCTCTCTTCCTCTTCATCGGGGCTCCAGAGCAGGGGCGCGCCTATGCGCCTCTCCGCGAGGGGGATCTGCCGATCGCCCTCTACGGGCACCCACAAAACGCGCTTGAGCTTATGCCGGACGTGGCTGGTTTCCCAGGTCACGCCGCTATTGCCCGTCAGCGGGGCGACGCAGACAAAGGTGGTTTCCAGCGGTCTGCCCTGGCCGTCAATCGGGATCGTTTTCAGCTCAACGCCGAGCGCGGCAAAATCCTGTTCCGGCTTGCTTCCCGCGCTGGCGCCCAGCCAAAGCTCCAGCAGCATGCCGATCCAGCCCTTATCGCGCTTAAGATCCTTTGGTACAGGAACGCCCGCGATCGCGGCCAGTTCCCCAAGCGAAAGGCCCGCCAGGCGCTGCGCCTGGGCGAGCAGCTGCGCTTCACTTGAAGGAGGAGAAAGCAATGGGGCCAGCGAATGCATGACGTTAACCTTTTGATTAAAAAATGAACTAATAAAGTGCGCCTTGTGGATAGAGTCTAACTTTTTCTGAGTAAATACTCCATGTGTATGATTTATCGGTTTTTTTAACTTTTATCACCATCCCGTTTACGGCGTAAATCCAGGTTGTTCAAATCTGGTCACTGACAATGAACAGGATCTTACACCATGTTATCCACAGAAAAGTGGGATAACTGGGAATAACCCTGACTACTGTTTCCATTTACAGCCTTGACGTGCGGTGAAAATCGAATTTTCACACAAATTGTGACTAACTTATTGGCACATTCTGTGGATAAAACCGACGCTGTTCGATCTTTCATCAGTCATACGATCCCTGATGTGACGATCGTCACGCTAAGGTGTTTATAAAGCGGTAAAACGCTTTTAAGCTGCTGAAAAGTAGTCATTAATATTTTCGGCCCAAAAATGGAGAAATAAGAGGTTTCAAGGTTGTTCATCGGTAATTCCGTACTTCTTCACAACTCTATCCACAGAAAAGGTGAATAAAATTGGCTTTAAGGCCGGTCATCTGTTCATAACTCAGCTGATAATTGTGAGTTATTCAAATGTTATTAGGTTGCAGGCCTGTAAGAGAGTGGTTTACCGCCTCCCTGTAGTGTGAAACAATCATTCAAATATCAGGTTTAGTTTGGGGTAGTCCGGTGATTGATGACGATGGCTACCGCCCGAACGTAGGAATCGTAATTTGTAATCGTCAGGGTCAGGTTATGTGGGCCCGGCGATATGGTCAGCACTCCTGGCAATTCCCGCAGGGCGGGATAAATCCAGGAGAGTCCCCAGAACAAGCGATGTACCGGGAGCTGTTTGAAGAGGTTGGTTTAAGCCGTAAGGATGTTCGCATCCTGGCGTCGACCCGCAACTGGTTGCGTTACAAGTTACCGAAACGTTTGGTGCGTTGGGACACAAAGCCGGTTTGTATCGGCCAGAAACAAAAATGGTTTCTACTGCAATTGGTGGGCAACGATTCAGATATCAACATGCAAACCAGCAGCACGCCGGAGTTTGATGGCTGGCGTTGGGTGAGCTACTGGTATCCGGTTCGTCAGGTCGTGTCGTTTAAGCGCGACGTTTACCGTAGGGTGATGAAAGAGTTCGCAAGTGTGGTAATGCAGCTTCAGGAGATCCCGCCTAAGCCGCAGAACGCACCTGCCTGGCGACGTAAAAGAGGTTAAGTTACGCAAATCATGCTCACCCGCCTGCGAGAAATAGTCGAGAAGGTTGCCAGTGCGCCTCGTCTGAACGAGGCGCTAAACATTCTGGTGACCGACATCTGTCTTGCGATGGAGACCGAGGTCTGTTCGGTCTATTTGGCCGACCACGATCGGCGTTGCTATTATCTGATGGCAACCCGCGGGTTAAAAAAACCTCGCGGCCGCACCGTCACCCTCGCGTTCGACGAGGGGATTGTGGGCCTGGTCGGGCGACTGGCCGAGCCAATTAACCTTGCCGACGCGCAAAAACACCCCAGCTTTAAGTATATCCCTTCCGTAAAAGAAGAGCGCTTCCGCGCGTTTCTCGGCGTGCCGATTATTCAGCGCCGCCAGCTTCTCGGCGTGCTGGTGGTCCAGCAGCGCGAGCTTCGCCAGTATGACGAAAGCGAAGAGTCTTTCCTGGTGACGCTGGCCACGCAGATGGCCGCCATTCTCTCCCAGTCTCAGCTTGCCGCGCTGTTCGGCCAGTACCGCCACACGCGCATTCGCGCGCTGCCCGCCTCGCCGGGCGTGGCGATTGCCGAAGGCTGGATGGACGCCACGCTGCCGCTGATGGAGCAGGTCTACGAGGCTTCGACCCTGGATGAAGCGCTCGAGCGCGAACGCCTCACCGCCGCGCTCGAGGAGGCGGCAAACGAATTTCGCCGCTACAGCAAACGCTTCTCCGCGGGGGCGCAAAAAGAGACGGCGGCCATCTTTGACCTTTATTCACACCTGCTTTCTGACGCCCGCCTGCGCCGGGAACTTTTTGCCGAGGTCGATAAAGGCGCGGTGGCGGAATGGGCGGTTAAAAAGGTCATTGAGAAATTTGCCGAACAGTTTGCGGCGCTGACCGACGGCTATCTGAAAGAGCGCGCGGGGGATTTACGCGCGCTCGGGCAGCGGCTGCTGTTCCATCTTGATGACACCATTCAGGGGGCGAATGCCTGGCCGGAGCGCTTCGTGCTGGTGGCCGACGAGCTCTCCGCCACGACGCTGGCCGAACTGCCGCAGAACAGGCTGGCGGGCATCGTCGTGCGTGACGGTGCCGCCAACTCCCATGCGGCCATTATGGTACGCGCGCTGGGCATTCCGACCGTGATGGGCGCGGATATCCAGCCCTCGGTTCTGCATCGTCGTATGCTGGTGGTGGACGGATATCGCGGTGAGCTGCTGGTCGATCCGGAACCGGTTCTGCTGCAGGAATATCAGCGGCTTATCAGCGAAGAGAATGAATTAAGCAAGCTGGCAGAGGACGACGTTAACCTGCCCGCGCAGCTTAAAAGCGGCGAGCGGGTTAAGGTGATGCTCAACGCGGGGCTAAGCCCGGAGCACGAAGAGAAGCTCGGCAGCCGCATTGACGGCATCGGTTTATACCGCACCGAAATTCCCTTTATGCTGCAAAGCGGCTTCCCGTCCGAAGAGGAGCAGGTCGCGCAGTATCAGGGCATGCTGCAAATGTTTAACGACAAGCCGGTGACGCTGCGCACGCTTGACGTCGGCGCCGATAAGCAGCTGCCCTATATGCCGATCAGCGAGGAGAACCCGTGCCTGGGCTGGCGCGGGATCCGCATCACGCTCGATCAGCCGGAGATCTTCCTGATCCAGGTGCGTGCCATGCTGCGTGCAAACGCGGCGACCGGCAACCTCAGCATCCTCCTGCCGATGGTGACCAGCATTGATGAGGTTGACGAAGCGCGTCGTCTCATTGAACGCGCGGGGCGTGAAGTCGAAGAGATGATCGGCTACGCGATCCCGAAACCGCGTATCGGGGTAATGCTTGAAGTTCCCTCAATGGTCTTTATGCTGCGCCAGCTGGCGAACCGCGTTGATTTTATCTCCGTCGGCACCAACGATCTGACCCAGTACATCCTGGCGGTGGATCGCAACAATACGCGCGTGGCGAGCATCTACGATAGCCTGCACCCGGCCATGCTTCGGGCGCTGGCAATGATTGCCCGCGAGGCGGAGCAGTACGGTATCGATCTGCGCCTGTGCGGAGAAATGGCCGGTGATTCAATGTGCGTGGCGATCCTGATAGGCCTCGGCTTCCGCCATCTTTCAATGAACGGACGCTCCGTTGCCCGCGTGAAGTACCTGCTTCGCCACATCGATATCAACGACGCCCGCGAGCTGGCCGAACGGAGCCTGGAAGCGCAGCTTGCCGCCGAGGTGCGCCATCAGGTGGCCGCCTTTATGGAGCGACGCGGTATGGGCGGCCTGATCCGCGGCGGCCGCTAAAGCCTTTCTCCCTCTCCCGGTGGGAGAGGGAGCCAGCGGACCTAAACCTTATACATATCTTTTACATCTCAGGCGCATCCTCCGCGCCCGCCTTATGCTATGATTCGCAACCTTGGAGCATCTGCTCACAGCAGACGCGCATTTCGACCGCTGTCCACTTTCAGCGGAAATAACAACATCTTGTGGTGACAGATGAACAGTGGCTATCTGCATTTTCCGGAGTTTGATCCGGTCATTTTCTCAATAGGACCCGTTTCGCTTCACTGGTACGGTCTGATGTATCTGGTGGGCTTCGTTTTCGCCATGTGGCTTGCAGGCCGTCGTGCGGGCAAACCCGGCAGCGGCTGGACAAAAAACGAAGTGGAAAACCTGCTGTATGCGGGCTTCCTCGGCGTGTTCCTTGGCGGCCGCATTGGGTACGTGCTGTTCTATAACTTCCCGGTATTCCTCAACGATCCGCTCTATCTGTTCCGCGTCTGGGACGGCGGCATGTCGTTCCACGGCGGCCTGATTGGCGTGATTCTGGTGATGGTGATCTTTGCTAAACGCACTAAGCGTAACTTCTTCCAGGTCTCCGACTTTATTGCGCCGCTTATCCCGTTTGGCCTGGGCGCTGGTCGTCTCGGCAACTTTATCAACGGCGAACTGTGGGGACGCGTCGACCCGAGCTTCAAGTACACGATGCTGTTCCCTGGCTCGCGCGCGGAGGACATCGCGCTGCTGCCGTCGCACCCTGAGTGGCAATCCGTCTTTGATACCTACGGCGTACTGCCGCGCCACATGTCCCAGCTTTATGAGCTGGCACTGGAAGGCGTAGTGCTGTTTATCATTCTGAACCTGTTCATTCGCAAGCCGCGCCCGATGGGGGCCGTCTCCGGCCTGTTCCTGATTGGCTACGGTGCGTTCCGCATTATCGTTGAATTCTTCCGCCAGCCGGATGCGCAGTTTACCGGCGAGTGGGTACAGTACATCAGCATGGGGCAAATCCTCTCCATTCCGATGATTGTCGCGGGTGCCATTATGATGATTTGGGCGTATCGTCGTCGTCCACAGCAACAACTTTCCTGAGGAACCATGAAACAGTATCTTGAATTGATGAAAAAAGTGCTCGACGAGGGCACGCCGAAAAACGACCGCACCGGTACCGGTACGCTCTCCATTTTTGGCCACCAGATGCGCTTCAATTTACAGGAAGGCTTTCCTCTGGTGACAACCAAGCGCTGCCACCTGCGCTCGATCATTCATGAACTGCTCTGGTTCCTGCAAGGCGATACCAACGTTGCGTATCTGCATGAAAACAACGTCTCCATCTGGGACGAATGGGCAGATGAGAACGGCAACCTGGGGCCGGTCTACGGTAAACAGTGGCGCGCGTGGCCAACGCCAGACGGTCGCCACATTGACCAGATCGCCACCGTGATGGACCAGTTGAAAAACGATCCGGACTCGCGCCGTATTATCGTTTCGGCCTGGAACGTCGGCGAGCTGGACAAAATGGCGCTGGCACCCTGCCACGCGTTCTTCCAGTTCTATGTGGCCGACGGCAAGCTCTCCTGCCAGCTCTATCAGCGCTCCTGCGACGTGTTCCTCGGCCTGCCGTTTAACATCACCAGCTACGCGCTGCTGGTTCACATGATGGCGCAGCAGTGCGATCTTGAAGTGGGCGACTTCGTCTGGACCGGTGGTGATACCCATCTCTACAGCAACCACATGGAACAGACCCACCTTCAGCTCACCCGCGAACCGCGCGCGCTGCCGAAGCTGGTGATCAAACGCAAGCCGGCGTCCATCTTTGACTACCGCTTCGACGATTTTGAAATTGAAGGGTACGACCCGCATCCTGGTATCAAGGCACCCGTTGCCATCTGATACGGCAGATACTCCCACAACCGGTGCTTATTAGCGCCGGTTTTTTTTCGCCCGCGCGTTGATTTGCGAGCGCTTTTCCGGCGTTGATGCAACGCGTTGCAACTCTCGAAATTCCCCGGAAAACGCCTCGCAATATCCCAATAACCTACTCGCCGAATGGCTTCCTCTTCGCCACACTCGCGGCATGAAAAAAGAGAACGGCTTTACGCTTATCGAAACGCTTGTTGCTATCTCGCTGGTGGTCATCCTCAGCGCAACCGGGCTGTACGGCTGGAACAGCTGGCAGCAGCTGCAGCGGCTACGGCAAACCGCCGGGCAGGTGCGCGATTACCTGGTATTTCTGCGCAACGACGCCAACCGGCATAACCGCGATCACCACATTCTGGCTGAGGGCGAGGAACGCGATTTCTGTCTGAGAAGCTCCGTGATCTCAGGGTGCGAGAGCGGCAGTCCATTCGTCCTTAAGCCGCTCTGGCCCGAGGTGACGGTGAGCGAGATAACGCCTTCGCTGGGGTTTTACGGCCTGAGGGATACCGCGTGGGCGGGAAGGATTCGGGTACACAGCGCGGCGGGAGAGTGGCTGATTGTCGTCTCGAACAGCGGACGCATCAGGATGTGCCAGCCAGCGGGAGAAAGCGCATGCCATTAACATTACGGGGTTTTTCACTTATCGAAGTGCTCATTGCCATGGCCATCAGCAGCACTCTGCTGTTAAGCACGTCGCGCTTTTTACCGGGGCTGCAGCACGCCATTTTGCTGCAGTCCGGGGAGCGGGCGCTTGAAGAAGAGATCTGGCAGCGGCTGTTTGCGATTGGCAAACAGCTTCAGCGAGCGGGGTACTGTGCGGGAAGCTGTCAGGGGGAGGGGCTGCATATCGGCAGGCAGGGCAGCTGCGCTATCGTTAAATGGGATGCAAACAGCAACGGCACCTGGGACAGCTCCTCGTCGGAAAACGACAGCACGGGGTTTCGCCTTGAGTCCGGCACGCTGGAATCCCTGCGTGGCGCGACCTCATGTGAAGGAAAGGGATGGGACAAGCTCACGGACCCGGACAGGATTATTGTGCAGAAATTTATCGTGAGCAAAGCGACGCGCCCAGGCTTCGCCCCGGCGTTAGACATCGAGCTGATCGCGATGCGCAAGGGCTATCCGGACTCGTCCGTGGCGGCCCATTACGCCGTGACGGGATTCAACCTGTGAGCCGCCAGAAAGGAATGTCTTCGCTGGCGATGGTTCTCCTTGTGCTGGTACTCGGCACGCTGCTGCTCGCCGGGCTGAACCAGCAGCTAACGACCTACAGCAGGCAGGTCGGCGGCGAAAGCCGTTCCGTTCGTCTTCAGGCCAGCGTGCAGTCAGCGCTGGAGTGGGGACGCGTGCAGCGCTGGTTGATAAAGCCAGAAGTAGAATGCAGGCAGGCGAATGCTTCGCGTGTCTGCCTGCGAGTGCTGGGCGAGTCGCGGGTTTTGCTCATCGCTGGCAGCAGCGATCTTCTGCTCTGGCGTATCGGCACGATAACGGAGGGGCAGATACGTTTTACGCCTCACGGCTGGAGCGATTTCTGCCCGCTTAAGGAGCGCGCTTTATGTCAGCTGCCCTGAAAAAACAGCAAGGATTCAGCATGGTTGAAGTGCTGCTGGCGATGGTGCTGATGGTGGTTATCGTGACCGCGCTGGCGGGCTATCACCGGGCGTTGGCGTCACGATTTACCGTGCTCAGCCAGTATCGTCAGCTGTGGCACCATGCCTGGAATCAGGCGCAGCTCTCACCGGATGCACTTCCTGCGGGCTGGCGGGTCAGTCGGGGGCAGACAATGCAGTCCGGATGTGTCAGCATCACGGTTACGATTTTTTCTCCTCAGGGACGGCACGGCGAAATGACCCGCCTGCATTGTCCGGTTAGCCAGTAGTCGGGAGCGTCTATGTTAAGGGTTTATCACTCAAATCGTCTGGATGTGCTGGAAGCGCTGATGGAATTTATCGTCGAGCGCGAGCGCCTTGACGATCCTTTTGAGCCCGAAATGGTGTTGGTGCAAAGCACCGGGATGGCGCAGTGGCTGCAAATGTCGCTTTCACAAAAGTTTGGCATTGCCGCCAACATCGCCTTTCCACTGCCGGCGAGCTTTATCTGGGAAATGTTTGTCCGCGTGCTGCCGGATATCCCGGAGGAGAGCGCGTTCAATAAGCAGAGCATGAGCTGGAAGCTGATGGCGCTGCTGCCGGAGCTGCTGGCGCATGACGAATTTGCCATGCTGCGGCACTATCTCAACGACGATACCGACAAGCGCAAGCTCTTCCAGCTGGCGTCGCGCACCGCCGATCTCTATGACCAGTATCTGGTGTACCGCGCTGATTGGCTCATCCGCTGGGAAGCCGGGGAATTAGTGGAGGGATTGCCGGAAGCGCAAATCTGGCAGGCCCCGCTGTGGAAAGCGCTGGTTGAATACACCGAGAAGCTCGGCCAGCCGAAGTGGCACCGTGCTAATTTATACGACCGGTTCATCTCGATACTGGAAAACGCGGCGGAGCGTCCTGCCCGGCTGCCGTCTCGCGTGTTTATTTGCGGCATTTCCGCACTGCCGCCTGTCTACCTGAAAGCGCTGGAGGCGCTGGGCAAGCACGTTGATATCCATATCCTCTTTACCAACCCGTGTCGGCACTACTGGGGCGACATTCAGGACGCGCGCTGGCTTTCGCGGCTGGTCACCCGCCAGAGAAAACGCCTCTTTGAAGAACGCTCGGTCCCGCTGTTCAAAGACAGCGAAACCGCCGCGCAGCTTTTCGATGACGAGGGGATTCAGAATCTGCCGAACCCGCTTCTCGCGTCCTGGGGCAAGCTGGGCCGCGACTACATTCATATGCTTTCGGACATCACCTCCTCGGGTGAAGGCGATGTTGATGCCTTCGCGGAGGTCACGCCGGATAGCCTGCTGCATAACGTTCAGCAGGATATTCTTGAGCTGGAAAACCGCGCCGTCATGGGGATCACTGCCGACGAGTTCGCGCGCAGCGACAAAAAGCGCGAGCTGGCGCCTGACGATCGCAGCATTACGATCCACATCTGCCACAGCCCGCAGCGCGAGGTAGAGATCCTGCACGATCGCCTGCTGGCGATGCTGCAGGACGATCCTACGCTCACGCCGCGCGATATCGTGGTCATGGTGGCCGACATCGACAGCTATAGCCCCTTCATCCAGGCCGTTTTTGGCAGCGCAACGGGTGACCGTTACTTACCCTACGCGATATCGGATCGCCGCGCGCGCCAGTCTCACCCTGCGCTGCAGGCGTTTTTGAGCCTGCTCTCACTCCCTGATAGCCGGTTTATCTCGGAAGACGTGCTGGCGCTGCTGGATGTCCCGGTGCTGGCCGCGCGGTTTGATATCAACGAAGAGGGCCTGCGCTACCTGCGCCAGTGGGTCAACGAGTCGGGCGTGCGCTGGGGCATGGACGACGATAACGTCAAGGAGTTTGAGCTCCCGCCTACCGGCCAGCACACCTGGCTGTTTGGCCTGACGCGCATGCTGCTGGGATACGCCATGGAAAGCAGGCACGGCGAGTGGAACGACGTGCTGCCGTACGATGAGTCCAGCGGGCTGATCGCGGAGCTGGTCGGCCATTTGGCCTCGCTGCTGATGCAGCTGAACCGCTGGCGGCGCGAGCTGATGCAGCCCCGGCCGCTGGGATCGTGGCTACCGGTGTGCCGTGAAATGCTCAACGATTTCTTCCTGCCGGACGATGAAACCGAAGCGGCAATGGCGCTTATCGAAACCCAGTGGCAGGCGATCATCGAAGAGGGCGTTAACTCACATTACGCCGAGGACATTCCTCTTTCACTGCTGCGCGACGAGCTAACGCAGCGGCTGGATCAGGAGCGCATCAGCCAGCGCTTCCTGGCCGGGCCGGTGAATATTTGCACCCTGATGCCGATGCGTTCTATCCCGTTTAAGGTGGTTTGCCTTCTCGGCATGAACGACGGCATCTACCCTCGCGCATTACCGCCGCTGGGCTTCGACCTGATGAGCGCGCAGCCGAAGCGAGGCGACCGTAGCCGTCGCGACGATGACCGCTACCTGTTCCTGGAGGCGCTGATCTCCGCCCAGAGCACGCTGTATATCAGCTATATCGGCCGTTCAATCCAGGATAACAGCGAGCGTTTCCCGTCGGTGCTGGTGCAGGAGCTGGTGGACTACATTGGTCAAAGCCACTACCTGCCGGGGGATGAGGACCGCAACTGTGATGAAAGCGAGCAGCGGGTGAAGGCGCATATCACCTGCTTGCACAGCCGCATGCCGTTCGATCCCGCTAACTACGTTGCCAGCGAACAGCAAAGCTATGCGCAAGAGTGGCTTCCCGCCGCGCGGCTCGAGGGGACCGCGCACGCTGACTTCATTCAGGAGCTTGAGCCGCAGGACACTAAAACCCTGACCTTCGAACAGCTGCAGAGGTTTTGGGCCCATCCGGTGCGGGCATTTTTCCAGCAGCGGTTACAGGTCAACTTCCGTTCTGAAGAGAGCGAAATTCCTGACGCCGAGCCGTTTATCCTCGACGGGCTGGAGCGCTACCGGCTCAATCTGCAGCTTCTGAACGCGCTCGTTGAGCAAGAAGAGGCCGACGCCTTATTCCGTCGCTATCGCGCTGCGGGCCAGCTGCCGTACGGCGCGTTCGGCGAAATTGTGTGGGACGCCCAGTGCCAGGAGATGAAAACGCTCGCTGACCGGGTGATTGCGCTTCGCCAGCCGGGAAAAAGCATTGAGATCGATCTCGACTGTAACGGCGTGCAGCTCACGGGCTGGCTGACCCAGGTGCAGCCGGACGGGCTGCTGCGCTGGCGGCCATCCATGCTTAGCGTTTCACAAGGTTTGCAACTCTGGCTGGAACATCTTGTCTACAGTGCCTGTGGCTACGAAGGCGAAAGCCGTTTGTTCGTGCGCAAAGACGGCGAGTGGCGTTTCCCGCCGATGGCGGCGGAGCAGGCGCTGGGCTATTTATCGTTATATATCGAAGGCTATCGTCAGGGAATGAACAAACCGCTGCTTCTGCTGCCAGAAAGTGGAGGGGCGTGGATAAAAGCCTGTTATGACGCGCAAAATGATGCCATGTTAACGGATGACGCTTCGCTGCAGAAAGCGCGAAGTAAATTTGTTCAGGCCTATGAAGGTAACATGATGGTGCGCGGCGAGGGCGAAGACGTCTGGTATCAACGCTTATGGCGAACGCTTGAGCCAGAGTACTTTGAGGCAATCACGGAAGAGGCTCAGCGCTACCTGATACCGTTGTTCAAATTTAATCAGTCCTGAATGCTGTATAAAAATTGCGCAGCATGGGGTGTTCATTTATGATGCACTCCTTATCACGGACTGATGTACCCAAAGAAAGAGATGCTGGCGCGTCCAGCACGCAATTTGTTAATGATGTAGCCGTGATAAAGAGGTCGTAATGCCAGGCAGCACCTTGTTTAAAGCGTTAGTGATGTTTGTCGCCCTTTGGGCTCCCGTTACTCAGGCAGATTCCGGTTGGCAACCCGTTCAGGAAACTATCCGTAAGAGCGAGAAAGATACCCGCCAGTATCAGGCTATTCGACTGGATAACGGAATGACCGTGCTGCTCGTTTCCGATCCTCAGGCGGTTAAATCTCTCTCGGCGCTGGTGGTGCCCGTCGGATCGCTGCAGGATCCGCAGGATCATCAGGGTCTTGCGCACTATCTGGAACATATGACGCTGATGGGGTCAAAAAAATACCCTCAGCCGGATAGCCTGTCCGAATATCTCAAAATGCATGGCGGAAGCCACAACGCCAGCACCGCGCCCTATCGCACCGCATTTTATCTTGAAGTCGAAAACGACGCCCTTACAGGCGCGGTCGATCGCCTTGCGGATGCAATAGCCGCGCCGCTGCTGGATAAAAAGTATGCCGATCGCGAACGCAACGCGGTTAATGCTGAGCTGACCATGGCCCGCACCCGCGACGGCATGCGTATGGCCCAAGTCAGCGCTGAAACCATCAACCCGGCGCACCCCGGCTCACGTTTTTCCGGCGGCAATCTGGAAACGCTGGCCGACAAACCGAACAGCCCGGTGGTTGATGCGCTGCATGCGTTTCGTGATAAATACTACTCTGCGAACCTCATGAAAGCGGTTATCTACAGCAACAAACCACTGCCGGAGCTGGCCGCCATGGCCGCGCAGACCTTTGGCCGCGTGCCGAATAAAAACATCGAACAGCCGAAAATTGACGTTCCGGTGGTCACCGACGCCCAAAAAGGGATCGTCATTCACTACGTTCCGGCGCTGCCGCGAAAAGTGTTGCGCGTTGAATTCCGTATCGACAACAACACGGCGCAGTTCCGTAGCAAAACGGATGAGCTGGTGACCTATCTCATCGGCAACCGAAGCCCGGGCACCCTTTCTGACTGGCTGCAAAAGCAGGGGCTGGTGGAAGGCATTCGCGCTGACTCCGATCCCGTGGTGAACGGTAACAGCGGGGTGCTGGCGATTTCGGCGACGCTGACGGACAAAGGCCTGGCCCATCGCGATGAAGTGGTCGCCGCTATCTTTAGCTATCTCTCTTTGCTGCGTGAGAAAGGCGTCGACAAACGCTATTTCGATGAGCTGGCGCACGTGCTGGATCTTGATTTCCGCTACCCGTCAATCACGCGCGACATGGACTACGTGGAGTGGCTGGCCGACACCATGATCCGCGTGCCGATCGAACACACGCTGGACGCCGTTAACATTGCCGATAAGTACGATGCCGAGGCGATCAAAGCGCGTCTGGCGATGATGACGCCGCAGAATGCCCGCATCTGGTACATCAGCCCGAACGAGCCGCACAACAAAACGGCCTACTTCGTTGACGCTCCCTATCAGGTCGACAAAATTAGCGAGCAAACCTTCGCGGGCTGGCAGAAAAAAGCGGGAGAAATCGCGCTGCAGCTGCCGGAGCTGAACCCGTACATTCCGGATGATTTTTCGCTGATTAAGTCAGCGAAGGCCTATCCGCACCCTGAACTCATCATCGATGAGCCTACGCTGCGCGTGGTCTACTCACCGAGCCGCTATTTTGCCAGCGAGCCGAAAGCCGACGTCAGCGTGGTGCTGCGTAATCCAAAAGCGATGGACAGCGCCAAAAATCAGGTGATGTTTGCGCTGAATGACTATCTGGCCGGTATTGCGCTGGACCAGCTCAGCAACCAGGCCGCGGTGGGTGGGATTAGCTTCTCGACCAACGCCAATAACGGCCTGATGCTGAATGCCAACGGCTACACCCAGCGCTTGCCGCAGCTGTTCCAGGCGCTGCTGGAAGGGTATTTCAGCTACACCCCAACGGAAGAGCAGTTCGAGCAGGCGAAGTCCTGGTACGCGCAGATGATGGACTCGGCTGAAAAAGGCAAAGCCTACGATCAGGCGATTATGCCCGCGCAGATGCTGTCGCAGATCCCTTACTTCCAGCGCGAGGATCGCCGCGCGCTGCTGCCTTCTTTGACGCTAAAAGAGGTGATGGCGTATCGCGATTCGCTGAAAGCCAATACCCGTCCGGAATTCCTGATTGTCGGGAATATGGGCGAAGACCAGGCAAAAACGCTGGCGCAGAACGTGCGTACCCAGCTGGGCTCTAAAGGCGACGAATGGTGCCGCAATCAGGACGTGCTGGTCGAGAAAAAGCAGAATGTGATTTTCGAAAAAGCCGGTAACAGCACCGATTCCGCGCTGGCGGCCGTTTTCGTGCCGACGGGCTATGACGAATTTGCCAGCTCCGCCCAAAGCGCCGTGCTGGGGCAAATTATTCAGCCGTGGTTCTACAACCAGCTTCGCACCGAAGAGCAGCTCGGCTATGCGGTCTTTGCCTTCTCGATGAACGTCGGTCGCCAGTGGGGGCTGGGCTTCCTGCTGCAAAGCAGCGACAAACAGCCTGCCTATCTCTGGCAGCGCTATCAGGCATTCTTCCCGCAAGTGGAAGAAAAGCTGCGCGCCATGAAGCCGGAGGAGTTTGCCCAGATTCAGCAGGCGGTCATTGCTCAGGTGATGCAGCCGCCGCAAACGCTGGGCGAAGAAGCCTCGCAGCTGAGCAAAGATTTCGATCGCGGCAATATGAAATTTGATTCGCGTGATAAAATAGTGGCCGAGATAAAACAGCTGACGCCTCAGAAGGTTGCCGATTTCTTCCACCAGGCGGTGATTCAACCGCAGGGAATCGCCATCCTGTCGCAGGTTTCCGGCAGCCAGAACGGGAAAGTGGAGTA
The DNA here is from genome assembly GCF_041399425.1 of Enterobacter sp. KBR-315C3_2022. Taxonomy (NCBI): domain Bacteria; kingdom Pseudomonadati; phylum Pseudomonadota; class Gammaproteobacteria; order Enterobacterales; family Enterobacteriaceae; genus Enterobacter; species Enterobacter sp. KBR-315C3_2022. The sequence goes on along the minus strand of NZ_JBGKEB010000014.1, from coordinate 18,074 downwards.
CGTTAACCCGAACGGCTGGAAGGTCTGGAAGAGCGTCAGCGCGCTGCAGCAATCAATGCCCTGGAGTAAGAAAGAATGACCAAAACCGCTGAGCCGCTTAATCCCTTACGTTTACCTCTACAGGGCGAACGGTTGATTGAGGCCTCAGCGGGAACGGGAAAAACGTTCACCATCGCCGCGCTCTATTTGCGCCTGCTGTTAGGGCTCGGCGGCAGCGCGGCGTTTCCACGCCCTCTCAGCGTGGAAGAATTGCTTGTTGTCACCTTCACCGAAGCCGCCACCGCCGAGCTGCGCGGTCGTATTCGCGCCAATATTCACGAGCTGCGCATCGCCTGCCTGCGCCAGAGCACGGACAATCCCCTCTATGCGAGCCTGCTGGAAGAAATCAGCGATAAGCACCAGGCCGCGCAGTGGCTGCTGTTAGCCGAGCGGCAGATGGACGAAGCCTCCGTCTTTACCATCCACGGTTTTTGTCAGCGCATGCTGAGCCTCAATGCGTTCGAATCCGGCATGCTGTTTGAGCAGCAGCTTATCGAAGATGAATCTGAACTTCGTTATCAGGCCTGCGCGGATTTCTGGCGCCGTCACTGCTACCCGCTGCCGCGCGATATCGCCGAAGCGGTACACGCCCTGTGGAAGGGGCCGGACGAACTTTTACGCGCAATTAACAGCTACCTGCAGGGCGAAGCGCCAGTGATTAAGTCGCCGCCGCCTGCGGACGAAACGCTGTCGATGCGCCATGAGAAGATCGTGGCGAAAATTGCGGCCCTCAAGCAGCGGTGGAATGAATCGGTGAGCGATATCGATGCCGTTCTCGAAAATTCCGGGATCGACAGGCGCAAGTTCAACCGCGGCAATCAGGGGAAATGGATCGAGAAGATTAGCGCCTGGGCGCAGGAGGAGACGCGCGGGTATCAGCTCCCCGATGCTCTGGAGAAGTTTTCTCAGCGCTTTCTCGTGGAGCGCACCAGGCCCGACGGCATTGTTCCCGAGCATCCGCTTTTTGTCGCCATTGAGGCGCTGCTGGCCGAGCCGTTGACCCTCAACGATCTGATGATTACCCGTGCGATGGCGGAAATTCGCGAAACGGTGGCGCGAGAAAAACGCCGCCGGGGCGAACTCGGCTTTGACGATATGCTCAGCCGTCTGGATGCCGCGCTGAGCAGTGAAAATGGGGACGCCCTTGCGGCGGCTATTCGCACCCGCTTCCCGGTGGCGATGATCGATGAGTTTCAGGATACGGACCCTCAGCAGTATCGTATTTTTCGCCGCATCTGGCAGCGCCAGCCGGATACCGCGCTGCTGCTGATCGGCGATCCTAAGCAGGCCATTTACGCCTTTCGAGGCGCAGACATTTTTACCTACATGAAGGCCCGCAGCGAGGTTGAGGCGCACTACACCCTGGACACCAACTGGCGCTCGTCGCCCGCAATGGTTGAGAGCGTAAACGCGCTGTTTAGCCGAATGGACGCGGCGTTTATGTTCCGCGAAATCCCGTTTCTTCCCGTAAAGTCTGCGCCCAAAAATGCCGCTTTACGATTTGAATATAACGGTGCGACGCAGCCCGCGATGCGCTTCTGGCTGCTTGACGGTGAGGGCTACGGCGTTGCGGATTATCAAAACGCCATGGCGCAGCACTGTGCCGCTCAGATCCGGGACTGGCTCAGCGCGGGCGTGCGCGGTGAAGCGCTGCTGTGGAGAGGCGAAACGTCTCAACCGGTCAGGGCATCAGACATTACGGTGCTGGTTCGCAGCCGTCAGGAAGCTGCGCTGATCCGCGATGCGCTGAGCCTGCTGAATATTCCTTCGGTCTACCTCTCTAACCGCGACAGCGTATTCGATACGCTGGAAGCGCAGGAGATGCTGTGGCTGCTGCAGGCCGTGCTCGCTCCGGAGCGGGAAAGCACGCTGCGCAGCGCGCTGGCCAGCGCCATGCTCGGGCTTAATGCGCGCGATATCGATGCGCTTAACAAGGACGAACACGCCTGGGATGCCGTCGTTGAAGAGTTTGTACGCTATCGCGAGCGCTGGCAAAAGCGGGGCGTTATGGCCATGCTGCGCGACGTGATGGCGCAGCGTCACATCGCAGAGAATATGCTCGCGACGGCAGGCGGCGAAAGGCGGCTCACCGACATCCTGCACATCAGCGAGCTGCTGCAGGAGGCGGGGACGCAGCTAGAAAGCGAGCACGCGCTGGTGCGCTGGCTGGCGCAGCAAATCGCGGACCCCAACAGCAACTCGGCGAGCCAGCAGATGCGCCTGGAAAGCGACAAGCATCTGGTGCAAATCGTCACCATCCACAAGTCGAAGGGGTTGGAGTATCCGCTGGTCTGGCTGCCGTTTATCGCCAACTATCGCGCGCAGGATCAGGCGTTCTACCACGATCGCGAGTCGTTTGAAGCGGTGCTTGATCTCAGTAAAGCTGAGTCCAGCGTTGAGCTGGCGGAGGCCGAGCGCCTGGCGGAAGATTTACGCCTGCTGTACGTTGCGCTGACCCGTTCCGTCTGGCACTGCAGCCTCGGCGTCGCGCCGCTTTTCCGTCGTCGTGGTGAAAAAAGCGGCGAGACCGATTTTCATTTAAGCGCGCTGGGTCGGCTCGTCCAGCTTGGCGAACCAAAGGATGCGGCGGGCCTGCGTCAGTGCATTGAATCGCTTTGCGGCGAGGCTATCGCGCTGCACGCGCCTTCACAGCCGGACGGCAGCCGCTGGCAAATGCCCGAGACGCGCGAAGCGGCGCTGCACGCCCGCCAGATTACCCGCACCGTCGCCGACGACTGGCGCGTGACCAGCTATTCCGGCCTGCAGCAGCACGGGCAAAATATCGCACTGGACCTGATGCCGAAGCTGGACGTGGATGCCGCAGGGGTAGGGGACGTGCCCGCAGAACCTGCCCTCACGCCGCATCAGTTTCCGCGCGGCGCCTCACCGGGAACCTTTTTACACAGCCTGTTTGAAGAGCTGGATTTTACGCAGCCCGTTTCTGAAGAGTGGGTACTCAGGATGCTGCAGGCCGGAGGATACGGTGCCGAGTGGCAGCCGGTTCTGACGGCGTGGATCGACGCCATTTTGCGCGCGCCGCTCGGCGAAAGCGGCATTTCGCTTAGCCAGCTTTCGGCCAAGGATAAACAGGTGGAAATGGAGTTTTATCTGCCCATTGCGGGCCCCCTCAGGGCCGATGCGCTTGATGCGCTCGTTCGCGAGCACGATGCGCTATCTGCCGGCTGCCCGCCGCTGAATTTCCGTCAGGTGCAGGGCATGCTGAAGGGCTTTATTGACCTTGTGTTTCGCCATGACGGGCGCTACTACCTGCTGGATTACAAATCGAACTGGCTGGGTGAAAACAGCGAGGCCTACACGCAGCAGGCGATGGCGGCAGCCATGCAGTCGCACCGGTACGACCTGCAGTATCAGCTTTACACCCTGGCGCTGCATCGCTATTTGCGCCACCGCATTGCCGACTATCGCTATGAAGAACATTTTGGCGGCGTGATCTACCTCTTCCTGCGCGGCGTGAATGCGGACGACGCGAGCTCGGGCATCTTTAGTACCCGACCGGACGAGGCGTTAATTGAAAAAATGGACAGCTTATTTGCAGCAGGCACGGAGGCGATGGCATGACGATGCAGGAACTATTGCTCAACGCGGCGGAGCAGCGCCTGCTGCGCCCGCTGGACGTACAGTTCGCCATGATGGTTGCGCATGAGCACCCGGCCGTCATGCTGGCGGCGGCGATGCTCAGCAAAGATGCCGGGGAAGGTCACGTTTGCCTGCCCCTGACGCGCCTGGCGGTTGACGAGAAAATGGCCCCGGAACTGCAGGCCTGCTTTGCGCTGCTTGGCGAGCCGGTGGACTGGGAAGACGAGCTTATTAACTCCAGCGCCGTCAGTCAGGGAGAGGGCCAGGCCCCGCTCATCCTGATTGCTGGCCGACTTTACCTGAACCGCATGTGGCGAAACGAGCTGGCCGTTGCACGCTTTTTTAGCGAAACCAACGCGCCGCTTCCCTGCGACGAAGCCCGGCTCAGGCAAACGCTGGATGAGCTTTTTCCCTCTGGTGAGGCCGTCGACTGGCAAAAAGTGGCTGCTGCCGTCGCCTTAACCCGGCGAATTTCCGTTATCTCCGGCGGGCCGGGAACGGGCAAAACGACCACCGTGGCAAAGCTGCTCGCGGCGCTGATCCAACTTTCCGGCGATCAAAAGTGCCGGATCCGCCTCGCGGCCCCGACCGGTAAAGCGGCGGCTCGCCTCACGGAATCCCTGGGCGGCGCGTTGCAGAAGCTTCCGCTCGACGACGATCGGCGCGCGCTTTTCCCCCGCGAGGCCAGCACCCTGCACCGCCTGCTTGGCGCACAGCCCGGCAGCCAGCGCCTGCGCTACCATGCGGGCAATCCGCTGCATCTGGACGTGCTGGTGGTGGATGAAGCTTCGATGATCGATCTGACCATGATGTCGCGGCTCATTGATGCGCTACCGCCCCATGCGCGGGTGATTTTCCTGGGCGACAGGGATCAGCTGGCCTCCGTCGAGGCGGGCGCGGTATTGGGCGATATCTGCACCTTCGCCAGCTTTGGCTATACTGCCGAGCGCGCGCAGGAGCTGATGCGGCTGACCGGCTGCGTGCTGGAAGGCGATAGCTCGCCTCAGGCTGGCGCGCTGCGCGACAGCCTGTGCCTGCTGCAAAAAAGCTACCGTTTCGGCAGCCATTCCGGCATTGGGCAGCTGGCGGCTGCGGTCAATCGGGGCGATCGCCATGCCACTCGCTCGGTGTTCGACGGCGGCTTCACGGACATTGAGAAAAAATTGCTCCAGAGCGGGGAAGAGTATCAGGCCATGCTGGAAGAGGCCTATCAGGGCTATCGCCAGTTCCTGAGCAGCGTGCAGCAAAACGCTGCGCCAGAGCAGGTCATTGCCGCCTTTGGCGAATACCAGCTTCTGTGTGGGCTGCGGGAAGGGCCGTTCGGCGTGTCGGGTCTAAACGAAAGGCTGGAGCAGCTGTTGATTCAGAAACGCAAAATCACCCGCCAGCCGCATTCCCGCTGGTACGAGGGGCGGCCGGTGATGATTTCGCGCAACGACAGCGCGCTTGGCCTGTTCAACGGTGATATTGGCATCGCGCTGGACCGCGGCCAGGGGATGCGCGTGTGGTTCCAGATGCCTGACGGCAGCGTGAAGTCCGTGCAGCCGAGCCGCCTGCCGGAGCACGACACCGCCTGGGCGATGACGGTGCATAAATCCCAGGGATCGGAGTTCAACCACGCGGCGCTGATTCTGCCAACGCAGCTTTCACCGGTGATTACGCGCGAGCTGATCTATACCGCAATCACGCGCGCGCGCCAGCGGCTGTCGCTGTACGCCGACGAGCGTATACTCGCGCAGGCCATTGCGACCCGCACGGAGCGCAGAAGCGGCCTGAGCGCGATATTTGAGTCCCTCTGAATGAGGAACGGAATGCAGGCCGGGTAAGCGCAGCGCCACCCGGCAAGTTCTGTATCACCCCAAATCCGCCATCAGCACCTTTGAGCGGCGCTGATAGTTGTACATCTCTTTCTTGCTCTCCGGCAGTGAATCAATATCCACCGGCGTAAAGCCGCGCTCCTGGAACCAGTGAATGCTGCGCGTGGTCAGGACGAACAGCTTGCTGAGGCCAATCTGGCGCGCCTGTGCTGCCACGCGCTCCAGCAGCACTTCACCGCGCGATGAGCTGCGGTAGTCCGGGTGCACCGCCACGCAGGCCATTTCGCCAATTTTCTCTTCCGGGAAGGGGTAGAGTGCGGCGCAGGCGATGGTCAGGTTATCGCGCTGAATAATGGTGAACTTGTCGATCTCCATCTCCAGCTGTTCGCGCGAGCGGCGCACCAGGATGCCCTGCTGTTCAAGCGGGCGAATCAGCTCAAGAATGCCGCCGATATCGTTAATGGTGGCGCGGCGGATCTGCTCCGCGCTCTCCATCACAATCTGCGTTCCGATGCCGTCGCGCGAGAACAGCTCCTGCAGCAGCGCGCCGTCTTCCTGATAGCTAATCAGGTGGCTGCGGCGCACGCCGCTGCGGCAGGCTTTTACCGCGCCGCGCAGAAAGCGAACGGTGCCGGAGTTGTAGTCACCTTCGGCTTCCAGGGATTCGACGCGCGCCTGCGCTTCGTTGGGAAAAAGTTCCGGCACGATCGCCCCCTCATCGTTGACGACCCCCTGCGAGGAGCAGAAGCCAATCATTTTTTCCGCCTTCAGCTTGATGGCCAGCTGGGTGGCGATCTCTTCCGAGGTCAGGTTAAAGCTCTCTCCGGTAACGGAGACCGCGACGGGCCCCATCAGCACGATGGCTCCGCTGTCCAGCTGGCGGTGGATCGCCTCTTCGTCGATGCGGCGAATGCGCCCGCTGTGGCAATAATCCACGCCGTCGTCCACGCCGAGCGGCTGGGCAATAATAAAGTTGCCGCTCACGACGTTGATGTGCGCCCCCTGAAGCGGCGTATTGTTCAGGCTCATCGACAGGCGTGCGGTGATATCCAGCTGCAGCAGGCCTGCGGCCTGCTTAACCAGCTCCAGCGTTTTGGCATCCGTTACGCGGGTATTTTTGTGATAAATCGGCTCGTGATGATGGGCCGCAAGGTTGGCGTCGATTTGCGGACGCGCGCCATACACCACGACCAGGCGAATGCCGAGGCTGTGCAGAAGGCCTATATCGTTGACAATGCTGGAGAAATTTTCATGTTCAATGGCTTCACCGCCAAGCATAATGACAAACGTTTTCCCGCGATGGGTGTTGATATAGGGAACAGAATGGCGGAATCCCTGGACCAGTTCGGTTCTACGTTCCTTCACCATGGCACAACCCTTAATGAATGTTTATTCGTATTTAATGTATTTTTATTCGATCGCGAGCGCGCGTGCAAGCCTAAATTTTCTGCGATGCACAGAAATTGATGAGTAATACGTGCGTTAAGGTGCGAATGTTTACCCTTTTATAGATGACAGTTTATGCGTCATTCGTTAAAGTTTTCGGTCAATTTGGCTATTTTCGTTTTTAATCAGGTTACTTGCTCGGGAGAAGCATGTCGGGATCCAATTCAGCAATAAGCCGTCGCCGCCTGTTAAAAGGCGCCGGAGCGATGTGGTTGCTCAGCGTCAGCCAGGTAGGTCTTGCCGCCGCCAGTCAGGTCGTTGCGGTTCGCGTCTGGCCGTCGTCGACCTATACCCGCGTGACGGTCGAATCCAATCGGGTGCTGAAATATAAGCAGTTTGCACTCAGCAACCCCGAGCGCGTTGTGGTGGATCTTGAAGGCGTAAACCTGAACTCAGTGCTTAAAGGCATGGCGGCACAAATTCGCGCTGACGATCCCTACATCAAGTCGGCGCGCGTCGGGCAGTTCGATCCGCAAACCGTGCGCATGGTGTTTGAGCTCAAGCAGAACGTGAAGCCGCAGCTGTTCGCGCTGGCGCCGGTTGCCGCGTTCAAAGAGCGCCTGGTGATGGATCTCTATCCGGCGAACGCCACGGACATTCAGGATCCGCTGCTGGCGCTTCTCGAAGATTACAACAAAGGCGATTTAGAGCGTCAGGTGCCGCCCGCGCAAAGCGGCCCGCAGCCGGGCAGGGCGGGGCGCGATCGTCCGATTGTGATCATGCTCGATCCGGGCCACGGCGGGGAAGACTCCGGTGCGGTAGGGAAATACCACACGCGCGAAAAAGACGTGGTGCTGCAGATCGCTCGCCGCCTGAAGGCGCTGATCGATAAAGAAGGCAATATGCGCGCCTACATGACGCGCAACGAGGACGTCTTTATTCCGCTGAAGGTCCGCGTGGCGAAAGCGCAAAAACAGCGTGCGGACCTTTTTGTCTCCATCCACGCGGATGCGTTTACCAGCCGCCAGCCGAGCGGCTCCTCTGTGTTTGCGCTTTCCACAAAAGGGGCGACCAGCACCGCGGCGAGATATCTTGCCGACACGCAGAACGCCTCGGACCTTATCGGCGGCGTGGGCAAAAGCGGCGACCGCTACGTCGATCACACCATGTTCGATATGGTTCAGTCCCTGACCATTACCGATAGCCTGAAGTTTGGTAAGGCGGTGCTGGGCAAGCTTGGCAATATCAACAAGCTGCACAAAAACAGCGTCGAGCAGGCCGGGTTTGCGGTGCTGAAGGCGCCGGACATTCCGTCTATCCTCGTCGAAACGGCGTTTATCAGTAACGTGGAAGAAGAGCGTAAGCTTAAGACCGCAAAATTCCAGCAGGAAGTGGCGGAGTCGATTCTGGCAGGGATACGGGCGTATTTCTCAGATGGCGCAACGCTGGCGCGACGCGGATAACTCTTTCAGCCGGGTGAACGCCCGGCAAATTCCCAAACGACAGATACAAAAAAACACCCTTAAGGGTGTTTATTGTTTTAGACGTGTTGGTTGCGGGGGCCGGATTTGAACCGACGACCTTCGGGTTATGAGCCCGACGAGCTACCAGGCTGCTCCACCCCGCGTCCGTCTTTCTACAGTCGTAGAAGATACTTCATCACATTGTGTTGGTTGCGGGGGCCGGATTTGAACCGACGACCTTCGGGTTATGAGCCCGACGAGCTACCAGGCTGCTCCACCCCGCGTCCGTGGAAGCGCACTATACTCGGATAGGCTTATGATGCAACCCCTTTTTCACATAAATCATGATTTTGTATACAAAATGCACGTTACGGCCTTGCCTGGTCTACTTTTTGCGCAAAATTTGCCAAAGGTCTGGCGATTGCATTTCATTAGCCATGACGGTTTGTTATCTTCATCACGCGGAAATGGGCAACTAAAAGACGAGATATAATGAAAGGACGTTGGGCGAAGTATCTAATGACGGGCGCAATGGTAGCCATTCTTGCGGCCTGCTCTTCTAAACCGACCGATCGCGGTCAACAGTATAAAGATGGGAAATTATCCCAGCCTTTCTCCCTGGTTAACCAGCCGGATGCCGTTGGCGCGCCGATTAACGCCGGAGATTTTTCCGAGCAGGTCTACCAGATCCGCAACGCCTCTCCACGCCTCTACGGCTCGCAAAACAACGTCTACAGCGCGGTACAAGACTGGCTGCGCGCGGGCGGCGATACCCGCAACATGCGCCAGTTTGGTATTGATGCCTGGCAGATGGAAGGGGCGGATAACTACGGCAACGTGCAGTTCACTGGCTACTACACGCCGGTTATCCAGGCGCGACACACCCGCCAGGGCGAGTTCCAGTACCCGATTTACCGCATGCCGCCAAAACGCGGCCGCCTGCCGTCCCGTGCGGAAATTTACTCCGGCGCGCTGAGCGAAAACTACGTTCTGGCGTACAGCAACTCCCTGATGGACAACTTCATCATGGACGTTCAGGGAAGCGGATACATTGATTTTGGCGACGGCTCGCCGCTGAACTTCTTTAGCTACGCCGGTAAAAATGGCCATGCCTACCGCAGCATTGGCAAAGTGCTGATCGACCGAGGCGAAGTGAAGAAAGAAGATATGTCGATGCAGGCGATCCGCGAGTGGGGCGAAAAGCACAGCGAAGCCGAAGTGCGCGAACTGCTTGAGCAGAACCCGTCGTTCGTCTTCTTCAAACCGCAGAACTTTGCGCCGGTGAAAGGGGCAAGCGCGGTGCCGCTGATTGGCCGCGCGTCCGTGGCGTCGGATCGTTCTATCATTCCCGCGGGCACCACGCTGCTTGCAGAAGTGCCGCTGCTCGACAATAACGGCAAATTCAGCGGTCAGTACGAGCTGCGTCTGATGGTCGCGCTTGACGTAGGCGGCGCAATCAAGGGCCAGCACTTCGACATTTATCAGGGGATTGGCCCGGATGCCGGACACCGTGCGGGCTGGTATAACCACTACGGCCGCGTCTGGGTATTGAAAACCGCGCCGGGTGCAGGAAACGTATTCAGCGGCTGAGTGTGGTATTCTGAGCAGCATATGAACGAGCAGGGGTGAGGGATTAACCTCACCCTTTTTACATCTGAGGTGTTATGTCTGTAGTAATCAGCGATGCCTGGCGCCAGCGTTTCGGCGGCACGGCACGTCTTTATGGTGAGAAGGCCCTGCAGCTGTTTGCGGATGCGCACGTCTGCGTGGTCGGGATTGGCGGCGTAGGCTCCTGGGCGGCAGAGGCGCTGGCCAGAACCGGTATCGGCGCGATTACGCTGATTGATATGGATGACGTCTGCGTAACCAACACCAACCGCCAAATTCACGCGCTGCGCGACAGCGTCGGCCTGGCGAAGTCTGAGGTCATGGCGGAGCGTATACGCCTGATCAACCCGGAATGCCAGGTTACGGTGATCGATGACTTTGTGACGGCAGATAACGTCGCGGAATACATGAGCAAAGGCTACAGCTACGTGATTGACGCTATCGACAGCGTGCGTCCCAAGGCCGCGCTGATCGCCTACTGCCGTCGCTATAAGGTGCCGCTGGTTACCACCGGCGGCGCGGGCGGGCAGATCGATCCGACGCAGATCCAGGTCGCCGATCTGGCGAAGACCATCCAGGATCCGCTGGCGGCGAAGCTTCGCGAGCGGCTTAAAATCGACTTTAACGTCGTGAAAAACAGCAAAGGAAAGCTGGGCGTAGACTGCGTGTTCTCGACCGAGGCGCTGGTCTACCCGCAGTCTGACGGTTCCGTGTGTGCGATGAAAAGTACGGCGGAAGGGCCTAAGCGGATGGATTGCGCCTCAGGGTTTGGCGCGGCCACCATGGTGACGGCCTCTTTTGGCTTTGTGGCCGTCTCTCATGCGCTGAAAAAGATGATGGCGAAGGCGGAACGTCAGGCCTGAGCCTGACGCGCGGCGTCCAGCACCGCGTCGCTGAGTGCAATCAGGCCCTGACCGCGCGAGGCGCTAAGCTGCGCGCGAAGCCCAAGCTCGTCGAACAGCGCCAGCGGAGAGTGCGCCAGCAGCTCAGCGGCGCTTTTTCCTTCCACGGCGGTCAACAGCACCGCCAGCAGCCCGCGAACGATTCGTCCCTCGCTGTCGCCAAAAAAGTGCAGCTTGTCCCCCGATGCGCTAAACCCCAGCCAGACGCGGTTCTCGCAGCCCGCGATCTCTTTCGCCTGCGTTTTCAGCTCGTCCGACAGTGCGGGTAGCTGTTTGCCGAGCAAAATCAGCTGGCGATATTTATCCTCCCACTGGGTTAGCGGGGCGAAGGTCTGCCTTAAGGCTTCTTCGGTGATCGTGGTGCCGAACGAGTGTCCGGCCAGTGCTGAATGCGTCATTAATCCACCAGGAGGTCAAGGGCACGGTCAACGGCGGAAACCAGCGCGTCGACGTCGCTTTTTGTATTATACGGCGCGAAGGACGCGCGCAGCGTGCCGCTTACGCCAAGCGCGGCCAGCAGCGGCTGAGCGCAGTGCTGCCCGGCGCGCAGGGCGATGCCGTATTCGGCCAGCAGCGTCACCATGTCGCCGTGATGAACGCCTTCAAAATCAAAGGCGAGCAGGCTGGAATCCTGCACCCGGAACGAGCGAAAGCCCGGGCGCTTTTTCAACGCTTCTTCCGCAAGCGTCGCCAGCCCCCGGCTCCAGCTCTCCGCCTGAGCGATGTCCGTTTCTTCAAGCCACTCCAGCGCGGCGCTCAGGCCAATCACGCCCGCCACGTTCGGCGTACCGGCCTCCAGACGATACGGCACATCCTGCGTTTTGAATCCGTCGAAGGTCACTTCGGTAATCATCTTGCCGCCGCCTAGCCACGGCGTCATCTGTGCCAGCAGCTCCGGCTTGCCGTACAGCACGCCGATGCCGGTAGGGCCGTACAGCTTGTGCCCGGAGAAGGCATAAAAGTCGATATCGAGCTTCTGAACGTCCGCCGGGTAGTGAACCACGCCCTGCGCGCCGTCAACCATCACCACCATGCCGCTGGCGTGGGCGATCTCAATGGCGCGAGCCAGATCCGGGCAGCCGCCGGTGACGTTAGACATCTGCCCTAGCGCCAGAATGCGGCTGCGCGAGGTGATGAGATCGGTCAGGCGGGCGACGTCAGGCAGGAAATCAGAGCCCAGGGGAAGCTTAACGACCCGCGCGCCCGTCTGCTCAGCCAGCATGAGCCACGGTACCAGGTTAGCGTGGTGCTCGGCCTCGCTGACGATAATCTCATCGCCCGGCTGCAGCAGGGGACGGGCGTAGCACTGGGCGACCATGTTGATGGCCTCGGTCGTGCCGCGCGTCCAGACGATATTTTTTCCGCTTTCGGCATTGATCAGGTGCGCAACCCGATCGCGCGCAGCCTCATAGCGCGCGGTTAAGCGCTGGGCCTCGGCAAACTGGCTGCGATGCACATTTCCCGCGCTCAGGCTGTAGAAGCGCTGCGTGGCCTCTATCACCGCCAGCGGCTTCAGCGCCGTCGCGGCGCTGTCAAGGTAAATTCCGGCATCGACCAGCGCCGGGAACTGCGCGCGAAACTGCGCGGGACTGAAAGCGTTCATGTTGTTCCTCATCTCAATAGTGAGATCGTCGCGCAATTTCAGCACCAGGGCAAGGAAGTTGATATCTATCAGATTTGTCTGCTTATCCTGGCGACATCGGAAAAGCAGGTTATGCTAAATAGTGTTAGGTGAATGTTTAAGCCTGTTTTAAATCGATGTTTGAATAGCATTAATTGCTAAAGGAGAATAAGCATGAAAAAGACAGCCGCCGTTATTTCCGCCTGTGTATTTACCTTTGCCCTGAGCGCCTGTTCAGGTAACAACTACGTTATGCACACAAACGATGGTCGATCTATCGTATCCGAAGGGAAACCGACAACCGATAACGATACCGGGATGATTTCCTACAAAGATGCGAATGGCAACAAGCAGCAGATCAATCGCAGTGATGTGAAAGAGATGAAAGAAATCGAGCATTAACAGCGAGATAGGCAAAAAAAAGCACCGCAAATTGGCGGTGCTACATTAATCACTATGGACAGACAGGGTAAATGTACAGGAAGTGAAAAATTGGTAGCGTTGCTACCGTGGTCTGAATCGCAGACCAATTGCAAACACAACAACACAACATCACAACCGTAAGCCAAAAGCCCTTCAGAACACGCATTCCAAAAAACTTTTCGTTCCGGCTCAGGAAGTGCCGCCACTATAGGTATTTGCTGGTAGTTCCTCAACGGACAAATTATAATGGCTCAGATAAAAAAAACTAATAGGTTAAACGTTGTTTCCTATATGTTAAATCTCGTTAACATCTAAGCCAGATAACCATGTCGAAGCGATTGCCACCCCTTAATGCATTACGTGTATTTGATGCAGCAGCACGTCACCTGAGCTTCACCCGCGCAGCCGATGAGCTTTTTGTGACGCAGGCCGCAGTAAGCCACCAAATCAAGTCTCTTGAGGATTTCCTGGGCCTTAAGCTGTTCCGCCGCCGCAACCGTTCCCTGCTTCTGACCGAAGAAGGCCAGAGCTATTTTCAGGATATCAAAGAGATTTTTTCCCAGCTCACCGAGGCCACGCGTAAGCTTCAGGCGCGGAGCGCAAAAGGGGCGCTTACCGTCAGTTTATTGCCCAGTTTTGCCATCCAGTGGCTGGTGCCGAGACTCTCAAGCTTTAACTCAGCTTATCCGGGAATCGATGTTCGAATCCAGGCGGTGGACCGTCAGGAGGACAAGCTGGCGGACGACGTGGACGTCGCCATTTTTTATGGTCGCGGCAACTGGCCGGGTTTGCGCGTTGAAAAATTGTACGCAGAATATCTGCTGCCGGTCTGTTCGCCGCTGCTGCTCACGGGCGACAGGGCGCTGAAGGCACCCGCCGATCTGGCACAGCATACGCTTTTACACGATGCTTCTCGCCGCGACTGGCAAACTTATACGCGTCAATTAGGTCTTAATCATATAAACGTGCAGCAGGGCCCCATTTTTAGCCACAGCGCAATGGTGTTACAGGCTGCGATTCACGGACAGGGCGTGGCGTTGGCGAACAACGTTATGGCGCAGTCCGAAATTGAGGCGGGCCGTCTGGTCTGCCCCTTTAATGATGTTCTGGTCAGCAAGAACGCATTTTATCTGGTTTGTCATGACAGTCAGGCAGAACTGGGTAAAATAGCCGCCTTCCGGCAGTGGATCCTGTCCAAAGCGGCGAACGAGCAAGAAAAATTCCGCTTCAGGTATGAACAATAACTTTTGTGTGCTGAGCACGCATCACTTTAGGATTGAACCATGACCAGCCGATTCATGCTGATTTTTGCCGCGGTAAGTGGCTTTATTTTTGTGGCACTGGGCGCTTTTGGGGCACATGTGTTAAGCAAGACGTTAGGGGTAGTGGAAATGGGCTGGCTTCAGACCGGCCTTGAATATCAGGCGTTCCATACGCTGGCCATCTTCGGGCTGGCGGTGGCGATGCAGCGCCGCATCAGCATTTGGTTTTACTGGAGTAGCGTTTTTCTGGCGCTGGGGACCGTGCTGTTTAGCGGCAGCCTCTACTGCCTGGCGCTGTCGCATCTGCGCCTTTGGGCGTTTGTTACCCCGGTTGGCGGCGTGAGCTTCCTGGTGGGGTGGGTATTAATGTTTATCGGAGCTATCCGTCTGAAACGCAAGGGCGTTGTTCATGAATAAGGTTGTTTTATATTGTCGCCCGGGGTTTGAGAAAGAGTGCGCCGCGGAAATTACGGATAAAGCGGCGAAGCGCGAAGTCTTCGGTTTTGCGCGCGTAAAAGAGAACGCGGGCTACGTGGTGTTTGAATGCTACCAGCCTGACGATGCTGAAAAGCTGGTGCGCGAGCTGCCGTTTAGTTCGCTTATCTTTGCGCGCCAGATGTTTGTTGCCGGCGAGCTGCTGAAAGATCTTCCTCCTGAAGATCGCGTTTCGCCTGTCGTCGGCATGCTGCAGGGCGTGGTTGAGAAGGGCGGCGAGCTGCGCGTTGAGGTGGCGGACACCAACGAAAGCAAAGAGCTGATGAAGTTCTGCCGCAAGTTCACCGTGCCGCTGCGCGCCGCGCTGCGCGATGCGGGCGTGTTGACGAACTACGAGACGCCAAAACGTCCGGTGGTCCATATCTTCTTTATTGCCCCTGGCTGCTGCTACGCCGGCTACTCGTACACCACCAACAACTCGCCGTTCTTTATGGGGATCCCGCGCCTGCGCTTCCCGCCGGATGCGCCAAGTCGTTCAACGCTTAAGCTGGAAGAGGCGTTCCACGTCTTTATCCCGGCCGATGAGTGGGACGAGCGCCTGGCGAACGGCATGTACGCGGTCGATCTCGGGGCGTGCCCCGGCGGTTGGACCTACCAGCTGGTGAAGCGCAACATGTGGGTTTCCTCCGTTGATAACGGCCCAATGGCGCAGAGCCTGATGGATACCGGACAGGTCACCTGGCTGCGCGAAGACGGCTTCCGCTATCGTCCAAATCGCAACAACATCTCATGGATGGTGTGCGACATGGTGGAAAAACCGGCGAAGGTGGCTGCGCTCATGGCGTCCTGGCTGGTTAACGGCTGGTGCCGCGAAACCATTTTTAACCTCAAGCTGCCGATGAAGAAGCGCTATGAGGAGGTCTCTCAGAACCTGGCCTACATTCAGGCGCAGCTGGACGAGCACGGGATTAACGCGGAAATTCAGGCGCGTCAGCTGTATCACGATCGCGAAGAAGTGACGGTACACATTCGTCGCTGGTGGGCGGCCGTGGGCGGGCGTCGCGACGAGCGATAGTACGAGCTTTGTTTTGCCCGGTGGCGCTGCTGCTTACCGGGCCGACATGATCGTGAGTCGTTTTAACGCTCCAGCCTCAGCTGCTGCAAATTCCCGTCGAGCTGCAAATCCGTCTGTAGCGTTGCGATCTCCCGGCAGATAAACGCCATCTCTTTATGCGCTTCCAGCTTTTTACGCCACTTCTCCGGTACGTCATCCAGCCGGGCGTAGATCCCCTCCAGGCTCCCAAAATCCTTCAGCAGCTGCGAGGCGCTTTTCGGCCCGATGCCCGCTACGCCCGGTACCTTAGAGCTGCTGATTCCTGCAAGCCCCCAGTAGTCGGGGAGCTGCTCGGGCGACACGCCAAATTCGCTGGCGATAAACGGCGCGTCGAGCCAGCGTTTCTGAAAGTAGTCGCGAATGCGGATGGTCGGTGAGAGCAGCTGGCAGTAGCCTTTATCGGTTGAGACGATGGTCGCCTGATGGCCAGCGCTTGCCACCTTAACCGCCAGCGTCGCGGCGAGGTCATCGGCTTCACTGCCGTGTGCGCCCCAGCAGGGGACGCCGCGCTGCTCAAAGGCGGCGCGTATCGCGGGCATTTCTGAATGCAGATCGTCCGGCATGGGCGCGCGCCCTGCTTTGTAGTCGGGCAGGCGCTGGTGCCGCCAGCCGGTATTACGCGCTTCGTCATCGAACACCGCGACCGCGTGCGTAGGTTCGCTGTGGCGGATCAGCAGCTCCAGCGCGTGCAGACAGGTGTCCTTGCAGGGCGTGCCTTGTACCGCATGAATACGGCGGATCAAATTAAGCGCGTCGACGATAAGCAAATGAACGGCCACAGATAATCTCCCTTCTATCTAATGGGTGAAGGGTAACACTGTCAGCAGCATGAAACTATGAGCGGTGGGAAAAACGGGAAGAAGCCTCGCAAAACGAGGCTTCCCGAGAGGCTTAATCGCAGGTGACGATCTTCATCGCCAGGCCGCCGCGAGAGGTTTCGCGGTACTTGGCGTTCATGTCTTTACCGGTTTCGTACATGGTTTCGATCACTTTATCGAGACACACGCGCGGCTCGCTGGTGCGGCGCAGCGCCATGCGCGCGGCGTTCACCGCTTTAACGGAGGCGATCGCGTTACGCTCAATGCACGGCACCTGTACCTGACCGGCAACCGGATCGCAGGTTAAGCCGAGGTTATGCTCCATGCCGATTTCCGCCGCGATGCACACCTGCGTCGGGCTTGCGCCCAGCAGTTCGGCCAGGCCTGCAGCCGCCATTGAGCAGGCTACGCCGACCTCGCCCTGACAGCCCACTTCCGCACCGGAAATGGAGGCGTTCATCTTGTACAGCGAACCGATCGCGCTCGTCACCAGCAGATAGCGCGCCAGCGAGTTAGCGTTCACTTCACGGATAAACTTGTCGTAGTACGCCAGCACCGCCGGAACGATACCGCAGGCACCGTTGGTCGGCGCAGTCACCACGCGCCCGCCCGCGGCGTTCTCTTCGTTAACCGCCAGCGCGAACATGTTGATCCAGTCCACGACCGCCATCGGGTCGGTGGTGGTTTTGTCGGTGCTGACCAGCATGCGGCGCAGCGCGGCCGCCCGGCGTGGAACGCGCAGCTTGCCCGGCAGAACGCCTTCGGTAGTAATGCCGCGCTCAATGCCGCCGCGCATCACTTCCCAGACGTTCGCGAAGTGCTGTTCCAGCTCTTCTTTGCTGTGCAGCGCCAGCTCGTTCTTCATCATCAGGCCGGAGAGGGAGAGGCCCGTTTCCTGGCAGTGACGCTGTAAATCCGCCGCGTTTTTATACGGATAAGGCACCTGCACCGGCGAGCCGTTGGTCTGCCCGAAGTGCTCTTCATCGACGATAAAACCGCCGCCGATGGAATAATAGGTTTGGCTGTAAATCGCCTTGTCGCCTGCCAGCGCGGTGATGCGCATGCCGTTTTCGTGCAGGGACAGGTTGTCTGCATGGAAATTCATGCAGTGGTCGACCGGAAATTCGACTTCGTGCTCGCCGTTCGCCAGCAGCAGGCGGCCGTGCGTGTTCACGTCCTGAATGAACCCAGGAATTGCATCAATATCAACAGTATCCGGCAGGTTACCCGCCAGGCCCATGATAATGGCAATATCGGTATGGTGACCTTTACCGGTCAGGGAAAGGGAACCGTATACATCGACAACCACGCGGGTTACGTCGTGCAAAATGCCGCGTGCAATCAAGTCATCCGTGAATTGTTTACCGGCCTTCATGGGGCCGACGGTGTGAGAGCTGGAAGGACCAATACCGATTTTGAAGATATCGAATACGCTAATCATGATGCGTCCATTGCTATCAGTCAGAGGAGTGGAGTGGGGGCCCCCCCCCCGGCCGGCGGGGGCTTTAATGGAAAAAAAGATCAAAGAAAGAAAACAGCGGAATCCAAACAAAAAAAACCAAAAAAACCCTCCGTAAAAAAAACAAGAT
>NZ_JBGKEB010000013.1:0-134625 GCF_041399425.1 Enterobacter sp. KBR-315C3_2022 | reverse complement strand
GTATATATTAATGCTGAAAATAATAATTTTAATGAATGTTTTTGAGGGGGCGTTAATAATAATGCGCGTAATGTGAACGTGGGTTCATAATTCTATAAATCAATGGGTTGCGAGAAGTTTTCTGGTGTTTTTATAAATATTTTCTTAAAAAGGCTGACGAGGCTCAAATCCTTTTCCTCATCCGCGAAAACCTATCATCTCAGTGGTGATAAGTGCTTTTGCACGTTAATTTATACTGGACGCGGAATTTTAATATTCGTATAGATTAAATAATGTGCACAAAAGGGAAGCGTTGCGTACTCAGGCATGGGCGAGAAGTCATCGTAAGTCTTCATGTCCGACTTTCAATCATCGCCAGAATTGCCCCCCGCAGGCGAGGGGGCGTCGCCTACAGTCCAGCGTACTTATCAAGCGTTCTTACCAGCTGGGTAACAAAGCCATATTCGTTGTCGTACCACGCGACGGCTTTGACCAGCTGAAGATCGCCCGCTTCGCTCACCTCCGTTTGCGTGGCGTCAAACACCGAGCCAAAGTGCGAACCGATAACGTCGGATGAGACAATCTCTTCATCTGTATAGCCAAAGGATTCATTTCCGTCGGTCGCATGTTTTAGCGCGGCGTGGATCTCATCCACCGTCACCTTTTTACCCAGAATCGCCACCAGTTCGGTCACGGAACCGGTTTTAACCGGCACGCGCTGGGCGTGGCCTTTCAGCTTGCCGCTCAGTTCTGGTATCACGAGGCCAATCGCTTTTGCCGCCCCCGTGGTGTGGGGAATGATATTTTCCGCAGCGGCGCGGGAGGCGCGCAGATCTTTGCCGCGCGGGCCGTCCACCAGCGCCTGCGTACCGGTATAGGCGTGGATAGTGGTCATGGTGCCGACCTTAATCCCGAACGCGTCGTTAAGGGCTTTTGCCAGCGGTGCCAGACAGTTGGTGGTGCAGGAGGCGACGGAGATAATGGTGTCGTTCCCGTCGAGCGTGTCGTCATTGACGTTGAACACAATGGTTTTCATATCACCCGCGGGGGCGGAGATCAGCACCTTTTTGGCGCCAGCGTCCAGATGCGCGCGCGATTTCTCTTCAGAGGTATAAAAACCGGTGCATTCCACGACGAGCTCCACGCCGGCCGCTTTCCACGGGATATGCCTGGCCTCTTTTTCGGCGTACACCGAAATCGTTTTGCCGTCGACGATCAGCGCGTCCTCGGTGAAATCCACGTTCCACGGAAAACCGCCGTAGTTTGAGTCATGCTTCAGCAGATAGGCCAATACCTTAGGGGAGGTCAGATCGTTGATGGCGACCACGGTATTGCTGTCCTGAGTTTCGAGAAGGCGGCGTAGGACAAGGCGCCCGATGCGTCCAAAGCCGTTAATGCCAATGTTGCTCATCGTATACTCCTGGTGAAGTGTTGGTGCGACAGTGTGAACTTATCCAGGCTTAGACCATGACGGGGAGTGGGGCAAGTAAGCGGGCGCATCTAATCTCTTCGATATGTGGAGAAGGTGCGCGAACATGTTCCAGCGTTACCGTGGGAACAACCACATGACATCAGTATGTTGGTGTAACAACGCGACGTGTTATTTCGAAATGATTTCTCGCGAATGAAGCGGTTAAGGTAAATATGTCTTAAAAAGTACACGTAAAGTTTTAGATTAATGCACCGGGTTGGGTTAAATTTATTTCGTGGTGAATGCGGCTAAGCGCACGCGGAACAGTTAAGTTTCTCTCAAAAGTCCCAATATCATTTCCGGCGATAGGTTAACTGGATATCGTCATCGGGAGGCACCCGACGCCACACTAATAAATTTAAACACGATGGTGTAAAACGATGTCTCTTATTATTACGCATAACGCATTTTTACGCGTTGCATTAAGCTGCATGCTTGAAACCTCTTTTACAACGCGAGAAATCTGCCTGATTGACCTGGAAGGGTGCTCATGCCTGCAGAATTTAATGCTGGAACTTGAAAAGCATGAATTACCCAGCAGCACGGAGTTTTATTTCATTGGCAATAAAGGGATCTATTCAGAGCTATTAGCAAAGTTTGACGTAATGAACAGTCGTTGTTCGCTGCATGACGTTTTAACTCGCTTATCCAATAAGCAGGGAGTCGGGTTAACCGCGTTATCCGAACACGTTAGGGCCTGCCGAACGCTGAAGGATTTAACCAAGTCGCAGCTAAGGGCGTGCGTTATGCGACGCTATAAGTCTAATGCCTCTATCGCCAGAATGCTTAAGGTATCCACGAAGACCGTCGATTCCACCTTATATTCTGCGGTGCAACGATTGGGGTTGAGTTCAGTGACCAATCTGCAGCGCTATATATCATGTGAATTTAGCGTGTCGGAGCTCGACTGGCTATTATTGCGCCATGGCGTATGGTTTTGAACCAGTTAAACCGGATAGAGCCCATTTTAGCACGGACAGCTAAAGTTAATTAAGAATGAGCTTATATTATCCGCGCCACTGGCCTCGTCGCCATTGGACGGCGGAAAGTTGGAATTATCCGCGAGGTCAGGCTACTTTTTGACATTTATCGACCCCATCTTGCGCAGACGGTCGATTACCCTCAATACCCACATCCTGTCGCCGCGGCGCAGATTCGACGGTCGTTTTTTATATTCCCGAGCGTTCCATCAAAACAGTTAATGAAATTTTAAGAAAAGGCCGTTATGTTGGCGCTGGTAACGTCATTACTCAGGAAAAAAACATGCGCACGAAATATACAGGTCTGCAAATTAGCATCCACTGGCTGGTATTTTTGTTAGTCATCGTGGCCTATTGCGCCATGGAGTTCAGGGGCTTTTTCCCGCGAACCGATCGGCCACTGATCAACATGATCCACGTCTCCTGCGGCATTTCTATTCTGGTGCTGATGGTTGCGCGCCTGCTGATTCGCCTTAAATTCCCCGCGCCGCCCATCCAGCCGAAGCCAAAAGCGATGATTACGGGCCTGTCGCACCTGGGCCACCTGGCCATTTATCTGCTGTTTATCGCGCTGCCGCTGATTGGCCTGGTGATGATGTACAACCGCGGCAACGACTGGTTTGCCTTTGGGCTGACGATGCCGCATGCGGCGGAAGGGAACTTTGACCTGGTGGACACGCTTAAGGCGTGGCACGTCACGCTGGCGAATCTGGGGTATTTTGTGATTGGCCTGCACGCTTTTGCCGCGCTGATGCATCACTACTACTGGAAAGACAACACCCTGCTGCGCATGATGCCGAAAAAGCGCCACTAAAAAACGTGCCCTGCGAACCCGCAGGGCATTTTTTTGGCCTTTATTGCAGCATTGCGCGCTCTGCTGCCGTCAGTTCCAGCGCCTGGGTTGAGCCGGTTTCGGAAGAGGTTACCGCCGCTTCCAGAACCGCCATCACCGCCAGCGCCTCGACCGGATGCACCGGGTTTTCAATTTTCCCGCGCAGCGCATCGCGCACGTTAACGTAGTACTGGCGCTGATCGCCTTTAGGCGTGGAGAGGGTGCTGGCTTCACCCTGAGCGTTAAACAGCACCATATCGTCATCGTCTTTCCCCCAGCTTTCGCTCCCCGGGGCAACGCCCGCCAGCAGCTGCGCTTCCTGCTGGTCGATGCGCGCCTTCACCACGCTGGCCTTGTCTCCGTGAACGGTAAAGCGGGAAACGCCGCCGGCGACCAGCATGCTGCAGTGAAGAACCACCTTGTGCGCCGGATAATTCAGCACCACGTGCGCCCAGTCGTTGATTTCCGCACCGTCGCGCAGCGTGGCGATATTGCCCTGTACGGACTGCGGCAGGCCAAAAAGCTGCAGCGTTTGGTCAATCATGTGCGGCCCGAGATCGAACCACAGCCCGCTCCCCGGCACGTTTTGCTCTCTCCAGCGCACGCGTACTTCCGGGCGGAAGCGGTCAATATGCGACTCAAAATGCTTAACCTTGCCAAGCGTGCCTTGTTCGATCGTCTGCTTAATGCCGAGGAAATCGCTGTCCCAGCGGCGGTTATGGAAGACCGACAGCAGAAGCTGCTTCTCGTCTGCCAGGGCGATCAGATCGCGCGCTTCCTGCATGTCGAGGGTAAAGGGTTTGTCCACCACCACGTGCTTGCCTGCGTTGAGGGCAAGCGTTGCCAGCGGCGCATGGGTGGCGTTCGGGGAGGCAATCACCACCAGGTCGACGTCCGGGTGCTGAATGGCCTCTTCAGGGGTTGCGACAACAATCGCGTTCGGCACGTCGCGCTTGACCTTTTCTTCATCACGGGAAGAAACCACCGCCAGCTTAAGCCCGTCAACGGACTGGATCAGCGGAGCATGGAAGGTCTTGCCCACAAATCCATACCCGATCAGCGCAACGTTTATCGTCTTCTCTTTATTCATGACCTTCTCCACGTTATGAGGCGTCTGCAATCGTGACTTGCAATGCGCAGTTGTCCCCAAGCTCGGCCCAGGGGCGATCTAAAAACAATTGATGAATATCCGCGAGCCCGGAAACGAGATGCGGTTCGCAGCGGTTTAGCTTTAGGTGGTCGGCGACGATCCAGCGCTCATGGCTTGCGGCCAGCATGGCTCGCTTGACCTCCGCATCGGCCTCCTGACCGGCGCTCAGGCCCAGCTCGGCATGAATGGCGCACGCGCCGAGAATGGCAATATCCGCCCGATAGCGCGACAGAAGCGAAAGCGTGGCGCTCCCGGCAAACAGGCGCTGCTTTGGGTCCCACCTGCCGCCGAGCAGGATCAGCTCGACGTCATCCCGGTCGCTGAAAAGCTGCGCGATATCCAGCGAAGTGGTTATCACCGTCAGCGGCCCTTTCAGGTGGCTGGCAACCGCCAGCACCGTGCTGCCGGCATCGAGAAACAGCGTCGATCCGGCGGGAACGCTCTGCGCAACCCGTTTTCCCAGCAGCTGTTTCGTCTGCGGCAGCAGGGCGCTGCGGCTTTGACGATTCATGACGGAAATATCGAGCGCGATAGCGCCGCCGTGGTTCTTTTGCGCGAGGCCCTCTTTTTCAAGAGCGGTTAAATCGCGGCGGATGGTATCAGCTGAAACCTGCAGCTTTTCTGCGAGCTCAGCGATGCTGGCCTGACCCCGTTCGGTCAGAATATCAAGCACACACTGTTGTCTGGCCGTTTTGTGCATGGGCGCGTAATCCTGCAAAATGTCGCAATAGTTGGCATAATACAGCAAAAAAAGAAAAAAGATATGCGGCTTTCTGCCAGCAGAACGGCGCGGCCGTCAATCGCGTTAGGTCGTTATAAGGGGTTTTACAAGAGAAGAAGGGGGGAGCGTTGTCCCCCTTGGGCGTGCGTAGTGAGGCAGGATAGCGGTGGGCGCTTAAATATCGTCTCGGGTGAAGCCCACGACAATTTCCAGCGTATTGCGGATAATGTCACAGGCTTCAGGCTCTGGCGTAATTTCCAGCGCGTGGATCAGCTGTAAGATGATCTCTTTGTTGGAGAGGTTGTCCCCGCACAGCATGATGCAGCGTATGGCTGAACCCAGCACTTCCGCCTCGTCGCTAAGATTTTTCCCCGCGTTCAGGAAAAATTCTGCCAGACCTTTATCATGCAGCGCTTCAAAAATGTAATTCTGCTGTGTACTGACTTTGTCCATATTGGCGCACCGTGTTAGTTGGAGTTCAATGCTTTTTATTGGGTGAATGAAGCGGTTCATGATGTAAAATCGAGCGCACCCTGGAGACGTCATAGTCGCCAATAATGCGTCCCCGATCCTGCGACACGCCCGTAATTCGCTCACGTACCTCATTCTCTGCCGCAATCAATGCATCTTTTCTTTCTGGATTTGATTCCGCTCTGGCCATCAGCAAAAGGCGTGCTGCCAGGGAGGAAAAGGTGATCGGACCGTTTTCTTTCAAAATGGACAGGACCGCTTCACCAATCAAATCATCTTTCAGTCGTTCGAATTTAGTTCTATGCATAGCTTTAATCTCACTCTGCTTCAGCATGACGGGCTGCAGCATGTTGTTGGTTGCGCCAAGATAAGAATATTTCTTCCGCTCAGCGAAACCAACTCAGTAAGCAAAAAATCAGATTCGCTTACCGCGCGAAGAAAAGAGCGATGAGGCCGTTATAGTGTGCCTTCTCATCATCGTAGGATGATTCTTCAATGCGACGCAACAGCTTTGTACAGATTGTCATCCGGCTCAGGGGAATGTTCTCTTTGATGATCTCGCTAACAATCAGACCAAGGGTCTCCTGTTGTCCAGGCATGTTGTTTTTATTGAAATACAACGTGATAGCGTTTTCCGCTGCCGTTGGGTTGTGATTGCGACGCATTGTTTGACCACCGTTTTTAAACATTTGTGTAACACCGATGAGTTAGAATCTATACCATTAATCCAAATCTGTACATAAAAACTGTACAACTATTTTTGTATAAGCAAAAAAACGCCGTCAGGACGCGATGCGACACGGTGAGGATGAGGTTCAGAAGGGGGGCGTCTGGATGAGTGTAGTGGGTGGAGAGGATTCGAACGGGAGAGGTGAAACAGGCCCCGAAGGGCCTGCGGCTACTTGCGGCCCAACAGCAGGCCGAGAACAACGCCAACCGCACCGGCGGCAATCAAGCCGGAAAGCGGATTGTTTCTTACGGCTTCAGTAACGTCCGAAACCGCATCGCTGGCCTGCGCCGCGTATTTACGCGCTGCGCCTTTAACCTGATGTTTCGGTGAATCAACAAAATCACCAAACTGCTGCTGAGCGGATCCTGCAAGCTCATCGAGCTTGTTTTTGGCCTTATCGCCAGCGTATTCCGCATTTTTATCAGCGTCGAAATCAGTCATAACTTCCTCCTTTTGTAGACATGTTAAGGATAGCCTGCATTTGAAGGTTCGGGGCCCGACGGGAGGAAAAGGGCGGTTTTTCGGATATGTCTCTTTGTGGGCGCTGCACAAGTAAGAAGGGATAAAGGAACAATAAACCTCTCGGGCGACCTGTTTGTCGCCCGAGAACGTCCTTAACGTCTACGGGCTACGATATAAATTATTACTGCATTAAGGATAAACGAGAGGACAAACAGTAACGATGTGTAGTTTTCACTCCATTCTAACTCAGTGACGAAACCAAAATGACGTGTATATAACTGATAAAATAAAACATCAGGTAAGAAATAACACAGTGCAGAATACACGGCGAAAAGCATAAGCGTCTCGCCCATCCAAATCATTGCGTGCTTTTTAGCGTTCATTAATAAACCTGTATCGTCCCTAATGCATTCAATTCACCCGTTAGCTTAAAAGCCCCTGAGGCTAAAAGCGCGTGCATCAATATTCTGTAATGTGAATGGATTGGCAATGTAATACAGCCGTTGCTTATCCCAGACTGCCCGGCAGGATGCAAGCGGAAAGAACCTCTTTCCACTTTATTGATGAAGGTTCTGTCATCAATTTCCTTGTCGTCACGGTAAAGTGCGAACCAGAAATCTCGGTTTGACCCGCTTTCAAGTTCTTTAATCATATCGTGCCAACGTGATTTTAAGCCTCCCCTGGGGCGAGTAACGATGTAATAGAGTCCAGGAGGCAAGGGGCCAACCTCAGCAACGGAGACAGCTTCCGGATTGTTTCTGGTCTCCCCCGCATTGCCTGAATATGCCGGAAAAAAACCGATGCCCGGACAGCTAAGCGTGGAGAGCTGGCTTCCATTTAAATGAAATGTACAACGGATCATCTTTCCTTCCAGTCGTCAGAAAAAATAATATTTCCGTCGCAATGTTTCCAGGTAATCCTTTCGTAGCGTAAAGCTATGCTTTCAAGATGATTATGCTTCTCCGTTGCCGGGTTTTTTACGTCATGCATTAATGGACAAATCGAGACAACTTTGACGTTCTCAAGCAGCATATTGAAGTATTCCACCTCCTGACCCGCGTCGTTAATTTTGTACCACTTAAACTCAGCGGAACTGAGCGTTTGGCCCGTTGCGACAGCTTTATAGAGATAGGGGCTCGCGCTATCAAACTCCTTTTCAAATACCAGGGCGCTGTGGATGCGCGTACCCGTAATTTTCCCGGTATTATTGTCAGTAGGGAGATGCAGACCATGTCCAAATCCCAGAACTTCGATACTTCCTTCACGATCCTTTACATCTACTGCGCCTCTAATGTCTGCACCGCCGTCGTCCTTCAGCCATAAATATGCGGGTATTGCCATTTTAAAACTCCATTTTTAAATAAAAACGCCACCTACTAAACGCTTCCCGAAGAGATATATTTTTACTTTTTGTGTTATATGAAATAGACATAAATCAGTTAGTTAGGATATTCATTCTGAATAATGTCTTGCCCTGACCATCCTCGGCAGTCAGCACTTCTGAACCAGCAGGGTTTACACCCCGAGTATAAAAAATTACTATACCCCCCTACAGTATTAGGAGGCGCGTATGCCGCATTCACCCGAAGATAAAAAACGTATTCTGACCCGCGTTCGCCGCATACGCGGGCAGGTTGATGCGCTTGAGCGCGCGCTGGAGTCAGGCGAACCCTGCCTGGCTATACTGCAACAAATCGCGGCCGTTCGCGGGGCCGCCAACGGCCTGATGGGCGAAATGGTTGAAATTCACCTCAAAGACGAGCTGGTGACGGGGGAGAC
Source organism: Enterobacter sp. KBR-315C3_2022 (assembly GCF_041399425.1). NCBI lineage: Bacteria > Pseudomonadati > Pseudomonadota > Gammaproteobacteria > Enterobacterales > Enterobacteriaceae > Enterobacter > Enterobacter sp. KBR-315C3_2022. Next base: position 126,050 of record NZ_JBGKEB010000013.1, on the reverse strand, counting down.
AACCCCGGATCAGCGGGCGGTACGCATGGCAGAAGTCGGCCATTTGCTGCGCTCTTATCTAAAATAAATCCACAGATATCACATAAGGGAAGTCACTATGAAATCACGCGCAGCCGTTGCGTTTGGCCCCGGCCAGCCGTTAAAAATCGTTGAAATCGACGTCGCGCCGCCGAAAAAGGGCGAAGTGCTGATCAAAATTACCCACACCGGCGTATGCCATACCGATGCGTTCACCCTTTCCGGTGACGATCCGGAAGGCGTATTCCCGGCGGTGCTCGGCCACGAAGGCGGCGGCATCGTGATGGAAGTGGGCGAGGGCGTGACCAGCCTGAAGCCGGGCGACCACGTCATCCCGCTGTACACCGCCGAGTGCGGCGAGTGTAAGTTCTGTAAATCCGGCAAAACCAACCTCTGCCAGGCGGTTCGCGCCACCCAGGGCAAAGGCCTGATGCCGGACGGTACCACCCGCTTCTCGTACAACGGCGAGCCTATCTATCACTATATGGGCACCAGCACCTTCAGCGAATACACCGTCTGCGCGGAAATCTCGCTGGCGAAGGTTAACCCGCAGGCGCCGCTGGACAAAGTCTGCCTGCTGGGCTGCGGCGTGACGACCGGCATCGGCGCGGTACACAACACGGCGAAGGTTAAAGAGGGCGATACCGTTGCGGTGTTTGGCCTCGGCGGGATCGGCCTGGCGGTCATCCAGGGCGCGGTGCAGGCGAAGGCGGGCCGCATCATCGCGGTGGACACCAACCCGGAGAAATTCACCCTGGCGGGCGAAATGGGCGCGACCGACTTCATCAACCCGAAAGACTACGACAAGCCGGTTCAGGACGTGATTGTTGAACTGACCGACGGCGGCGTTGACTTCAGCTTTGAGTGTATCGGCAACGTAAACGTGATGCGCTCCGCGCTGGAGTGCTGCCACAAGGGCTGGGGCGAAAGCATTATTATCGGCGTGGCGGGCGCGGGCCAGGAGATCAAAACCCGTCCGTTCCAGCTGGTGACCGGGCGCGTATGGCGCGGCTCTGCGTTCGGCGGCGTAAAAGGGCGCACCCAGCTGCCGGGCATGGTGGAAGAGGCGATGGTCGGCAAAATTCAGCTCGATCCGTTTATCACCCACCGCCTGCCGCTGGATCAGATCAACGAGGCGTTCGATCTGATGCACGAAGGCAAATCCATCCGCACCGTGATTCACTTCGGCGATAAGTAACGCTTCTGCCAGCGGTTTTTGCCGCTGGCGTTTCCTGAATAATCTTCTCTAAAGTGTGACCTGCCTTGCGCTTTTAGCCGTAAGCTAATCTCCTGCCGTGCCGATGACTATTTTACAGGCGTGTTTTTGCGCATCTTACCTATAAGAGAGTCGACGGTCATGGACAACACAACAACGATGCAGGCGAAGCGCACGCTGGGCTTCCTGCATCATATCCGGCTGGTTCCGCTGTTTTCCTCCATTCTCGGTGGCATTATTCTACTGTTTGCCTTGAGCTCCGGCCTGGCGGGGTATTTCCTGCTGCAGGCCGACACCGATCAGCAGGACGTCACGTCTGAAATTCAGGTGCGCATGGGGCTGTCGAACAGCTCTAACCATCTGCGCACCGCGCGCATCAACCTCATTCACGCGGGAGCCGCGAGCCGCATCGCGGAAATGGAGGCGATGAAGCAAAACATCGCCGAGGCGGAAACCCGCATCAAGCAGTCACAGGATAGCTTTACTGCCTACATGAACCGCAGCGTGCGCACCCCCGCGGACGAAGCGCTGGATGCCGATCTGAAAGCGCGCTACGACGCCTACATCGCCGGGCTGCAGCCGATGCTCAAGTTTGCCAAAAACGGCATGTTTGAGGCCATCATCAACCACGAAAATGAATCCGCCCGTCCGCTGGACGATGCCTACAACGCCGTGCTACTGAAGGCGATTAAGATCCGCACCGACCGGGCCAGCGCGCTGACTACCCTGGCGCATAAGCGCACGCAGCTTGGGCTAGGGTTTATGGTCGGGGCGTTCGTGCTGGCGCTGCTGCTGACGGCGATGACCTTCGTCGTGCTGCGCAGGACGGTGATCCATCCGCTGCAGCGCGCGGCAAAACGCATCGAAAACATCGCCAAAGGCGACCTGACGATGCCGGACGATGCGGCAGGCCGCAGCGAAATTGGCCGCCTGACGCGCGATCTGCAAACCATGCAGCATTCGCTGGCGAACACCGTGGGCACCGTGCGCCAGGGCGCCGAGGAGATTTACCGCGGCACCAGCGAGATCTCGGCGGGCAACACCGACCTCTCTTCACGCACCGAGCAGCAGGCCGCGGCGATTGAGCAGACCGCCGCGAGCATGGAGCAGCTGACGGCGACGGTGAAGCAGAACGCCGATAACGCGCACCATGCCAGCAAGCTGGCGGAAGATGCGTCCGGCAAGGCGAGCCGCGGCGGCCAGATGGTCTCCGGCGTGGTGAAAACCATGGGCAACATCTCCAGCAGCTCGAAGAAGATTTCTGAAATCACCGCGGTAATTAACAGCATCGCGTTCCAGACCAACATTCTGGCGCTGAACGCCGCCGTAGAGGCCGCGCGCGCGGGCGAACAGGGGCGCGGATTCGCCGTGGTCGCAAGCGAGGTGCGCACGCTGGCCAGCCGCAGCGCCAACGCGGCGAAGGAGATTGAGGGGCTGATTAACGAGTCCGTCACGCTGATCGACCAGGGCTCGGGCGAAGTCGTTGCCGCAGGCAACACCATGAACGAAATCGTCGACGCCGTGAAGCGCGTCACCGATATCATGCTGGAGATCGCGGCGGCCTCCGACGAGCAGAGCCGCGGCATTGTGCAGGTAAGTCAGGCCATTTCCGAGATGGATAAAGTGACGCAGCAGAACGCCTCGCTGGTGGAAGAAGCTTCCGCGGCAGCGGCGTCTCTGGAAGAACAGGGCGCGCGCCTGACGGAGGCGGTGGGCGCGTTTCGCTTAGGCGGCGCGAAGCCAAACCGCGCCCCGGCATCTGGGCCGGTGCAGCAGAATGCACCGCTACGCCCTGCGGCGGCGGTTTCCGGGGAAAACTGGGAGACGTTCTGAGGTGAGGGGCGTGTCGGGTGGCGCTTCGCTTACCCGACCTACAAAAAAGGGTGGAGCGCCACCGGGCTAAAAAAAGGGACCTTTCGGTCCCTTTTGCTTTATTTCTTATCCGGTAACGCGTACGCGATGATGTAATCACCGCGATCCGGCGACTGGCGCGCGCCGCCGGCGTTGATGATGATGTACTGCTTGCCGGTTTTCGGCGAAACGTAGGTCATCGGGCCGGACTGGCTGCCCACCGGCAGGCGGTTTTTCCAGATCTCTTTCCCGGTCGCGGTATCAAACGCGCGCAGGTAGAAGTCCTGGGTGCCCGCGAAGAACAGCAGGCCGGACTGCGTCGAGAGCGACGCGCCGAGGGTTGGCATGCCGATTGGGATTGGCATGTGCATGCGGATCCCCAGCGGGCCGGTGTCCTCAACGGTGCCGACCGGAACCTGCCACACCAGCTTGCCGGACTTCAGGTCAACCGCCGACATCGTGCCAAACGGCGGCTTCTGGCACGGAATGCCCAGCGGCGACAGGAAGCGCTCGCGCATGGCGCCGAACGGCGTTCCGTCCATCGGCACAATGCCCATCTCAATGCCGCTGGCGTCTTTCGCCACGTTAGCGCGCGGCACCATGTAGTTTGCCAGCCCCAGGCGCATGTCGTTCACGAACATCAGGCCGTTGTTCGGATCAACCGACACGCTGCCCCAGTTCATCCCGCCCAGAGAGCCCGGGAACTGCAGCGAGCGGTCGACGCCCGGCGGAGTGAAGACGCCCTGATGGCGCATCTCTTTAAACTGAATGCGGCACAGCAGCAGATCGACAGGCGTCGCGCCCCACATGTCGGATTCGGTCAGCGTCTGGTTGCCGATCATCGGCATGCCGACGGAGTACGGCTGGGTAGGGGAATAGCGCTCGCCTTCGACGTTACCGGCGGGAACGGGGCGCTCTTCCACTTTCGCCACGGGCTTGCCGGTTTCGCGGTTGAGCATGAAGATCATGCCCTGCTTGCTGGTCTGAACCAGCACCGGCGTAGTGCCACCTTTACCGTCTGGCAGATCGTACAGCAGCGGCTGGGACGGCAGGTCGAAGTCCCACAGGTCGTGGTGCGTCGTCTGGAAGTGCCAGCGCACTTTGCCGGTAGTGGCATCGACCGCCACCACGGAGGAGCTGTATTTATCGTCCAGCGCGGTGCGTTCACCGGCCCAGAAGTCAGGCGTGGCGTTACCGGTCGGGAGATAGATCAGGTTCAGCTTCGCGTCGTAAGACATGGCCGACCAGACGTTTGGCGTCCCGCGCGTATAGGTTTGCCCTTCCGGCGGCAGGCCGGTCAGGTTCGGGTTGCCCGGATCCCACGCCCATGCCAGCTTCCCGGTGTGAACGTCGTAGGCGCGAACCACGCCCGGCGGTTCGCCGGTAGAGAAGTTATCCGCCACGCGTCCGCCGACCACCACCACGTTGCCCGCCACCAGCGGCGTTGAGGTCTGCTGGTAGTAGCCAGGCTTGATTTCACCCATCCCGACGCTCAGGTCGACGATGCCGCGATCGCCAAAGTCTTCGCAGACTTTGCCGTTGTCGGCATTAATGGCAATCAGGCGCGCATCGGTCGTCGGCAGGAACAGGCGGCGCGGGCAGGCCGCTGGCTGCGCATTTTTCTGTGACGTTGTCACGTTTTGATGCTCTTTAAAATAGCCCAGACCGCGGCAGCGCTGCCAGTTTGGCGCGGTGGCTTTTGAATCGTAACGCCATTTCTCTTTGCCGGAATCCACGTCCAGCGCCAGCACCTTGCTGTATGGCGTGCACACGAAAAGCGTGTCGCCGATCTGCAGCGGCGTGTTTTGATCTTCCGCGCCGGAGCCGTTGCTCTGCGGAATGTCGCCCGTGTGCGCAACCCAGGCAACCTTCAGGTCATTCACGTTCTGCTTGTTAATCTGGTCGAGCGCGGCGAAGCGATCGCCGTGGGTGGTGTTGCCCCAGTGCTCCCAGTTCTTTTGCTCTTCGCCGGGGGCAACGGGCTTAACCGGAACCGCTTCGTTGGCCGCAACCAGGGTCTGCGGCTTAAACATCCAGCCCAGGCTTGCCAGCATGGCGACCGCCAGCACGGCCGCGATCCCGAACGCCGGAGCTTTAGCAACCGGCGTGCCGCGCTGCGCTGCGCGCAGGTAAGGCCAGACGACGGCACACAGGAACGCCATCACCGCAAGGGTGAACAGGCGCGAGAAGAGCGGCCAGAAGTCCCAGCCCGCGTCGCTCACCGCCCAGAACAGCGAGGCGATAAACGCCACGGCGTAAAGCACAATCCCGCTGGTGCGGTTGATGAAAATCAGGACGGCGGCGACCACCATCACGATGCCGACGATCAGGAAGTACCAGCTTCCGCCTACGGTGGCGAGCTTAAGCCCCAATCCACCCACTGCCAGACCGACGATTGCCATCAGTCCGGCAAGGAGCCACTGAAGGATCCGAGGGACCCCGCGCGGCGCACTGCCATTAGCCATTTCTGTCTCCTTAAACTCACGTCTTTTCCGGTCCGTGCGGTGTGTACCAAATGGATAAATCATGACGAGAGAAGTAGTGTTATATGCCGAATTACTGCGTTAAATTCACCTTTATGGGTATCAATGCGAACCATATGGTGAATGCGGGTATCATAAAACTGTTAAATTGTTTTGCGCAATTGTTAATAGATGATTTCGCATTAATTGATTAGGGCATAAGACAGACCCCTCGCCCCGTTGGGGGGAGGGGGAGAATGAGGGGATTCAGGCGGGCATGGACTTGCGGATGGCGCTGAGCAGGGCCTGCGCGCCCGACGAGAGCGGCGCATCCACGCGCGTGAGAATGCCGATCGGTTCGCCGGCTCCGGGCGAAGCCACGGGAAGCGCCGTCAGCGTGCCGTGGCGCAGGTCGTCTTTTACCGCGCCGGACGGGACGAACCAGACGTAGTCATAATCGACGGTGAGCTGGCGAGAAAGGGAGGCCGACAGCGTTTCGATGCAGCCGGACGGCAGCGTGCAGCCCTGAAGCTGCAATAGCGCCTCCGCATTTTCCCGCGGCACGGTGCCTTTTGGCGATACCACCACCGGCCACTCCATCACGCGGCTCAGGGTCACTGTGTCGTGAAGCAGCGGGTGGTTAGGGCGTACAACCAGCTTGAGCGATTCGAGAAACAGCAGCTCGTAGTTGAGGCCGGTCATCAGCTCCGGGTCGGACATGCGCCCGATCCCCAGATCCAGCTCGCCAGACTTCAGGCCCGCCAGCAGCATGGTGTTGTTCATGGTGGCGACCTGCAGGGTGGTCTCTTTTTGCTGCTTGTGGAACTGGCCGATAACCGCCGGAAGGATCCCCAGCGCCGCCGTCGGCAGCGCGCCGATGCGAACAATGTCGTTCGCCTGCGGCTCTTTGCGGTTCAGCGCCTGTCCCGCCGTGTTTAGCGCGTCGAGCACTTTCACCGCGTGGGTCAGGAACTGCTCGCCGACGAGCGTAAGCTGCGCGCCGAGGCGCCCGCGGTCAAACAGGCGGGTGCCGGTAAGCTGCTCCAGCTCGTTGAGGGTTTTGGAGAGCGCAGGCTGGCTCAGATTAAGAGTTTCAGCCGCGCGCCCCAGCGTTCCCTGTTGAGCGACGGCCACAAAAGTATGCAAATGGCGCAAGCGTATGCGCTGACTAAACAGACCATTTTTTTCCATAGGCGATGTTAAAAACAGAGCGAGGCAGGTGGCAAGTGAAGTTGTTTAAATTTGATAACTTGGTTGCAAAATATTTTTAACATTTGATCTGTTTGAGTTACAACGTTTTTTCGCGAGGGGCGCAGCGCTGAACATCCCTGTTCAGTATCGCTGGGGGAGCGTCAGAAGCTTAGAGCACGCCGTCGCCACCGTCTGAACACCAGACCTGCCCGGAGGTAAACGAGCATTCATCCGACGCCAGGGTCACGTACAGCGGCGCAATCTCAACGGGCTGGCCGGGGCGGCCAAGGGGGGAGTCTTCCCCAAAATGCTTAACCTTTTCCTGAGGCTGCCCACCGCTGGGCTGCAGCACCGTCCAGTATGGGCCGGGGGCCACTGCGTTCACGCGGATGCCCTTAGGGCCGAGCTGTTTTGCGAGCGCTTTGGTAAAGACGGCAAGACAGGCTTTCGTCTGTGCATAGTCCAGCAGCACCGGGCTGGGTTTCACCGCCTGCACGGAGGAGGTGTTGATGATGGATGCCGGAGATTTCATGTGGCGCAGCGCGGCCTTTGTGATCCAGAAGGGCGCATAGACGTTGGTTTTGAAGGTGGCGTCGAAATCTTCGGTCGTCAGCTCTTCCAGCGACTCGCAGTACTGCTGGCGGCCAGCGTTATTGACCAAAATATCCAGGCCGCCCAGCTTCTGAACGGCATCTTCTACGAGGTTTACGCAGAAGGATTCGTCGCAAACGTCGCCTGGTAGGGCAATCGCCTTTTTGCCCTCGGCTTTAATCAGGGCTATAACCTCGGCGGCATCCTGTTCTTCTTCAGGAAGATAGTTGATCGCCACGTCCGCGCCTTCACGCGCATACGCAATGGCCACCGCACGGCCAATGCCCGAATCCCCGCCCGTAATCAGCGCCTTTTTCCCGGCAAGTCGGCCGTGCCCCTGATAGCGCGTCTCGCCGTGATCGGGTACAGGCTGCATTTCAGACGCCAGGCCAGGCGGCGTTTGCGGTTGCTCAGGGAAGGGCGGCGTGGGGAAAGCGTGGCGAGGCTGAGAGTTATCACTCATTGCTGGCTCCTTACAGGTTAGGAGAGGAATTTAGTCATTTGGTTCAGAACTGCAGCGGAACGTTAAGCTGAGCTATTTTTGCAGGCGGTCGACCCGAACCACGGGCGGTGATGATTTTTTATCCAGCGAGCCGTTGATGCTGATCATCTGGTCTGGCTTCACCGTGCGATCGTCAAATACGGCCTTCGGAATAATCACGTCAATTTTCCCGGTTTTATCCTGGAAGACATATTTATCACCGCTGCCATCAATAAGATTCCCGCGCAGCGAAATCGTGGCGCCGTCATGCAGGGTTTTTGCCTGGTTAATCGTCATAATACGGGCATCGTCAGTTCCGCGATATCCATCGTCAAGAGCGTGGGGAGGAGGCGGAGCATCACCCTTTTGTAATCCCGCGTTATTATCGGCCCAGGCGCACGGCATTAAAAATATCAATAAAGCTGAAATAACTGGTAATTTCATCTGATGTCCTTCCTTTGTGATGGCTTGACTTATTAAGTATTGTTGCTATCTCTTTATGTGGCAAATGTGATAAGTCCTAAAAGCATTTGCTTATAGAAAACAGAGGGTTCTAAGAATAAGCGAAACGGTGATGGTAGCCATGAGTCGTAAAAAAGATAAGGTGCCAGGGATAAAAGAAAGTGCTGGTTTATTGTCGTTTGAATATGTGTTCCGCCAGGTGGGCTTTATTGTCTTAATGGCTATTATTATCGCTGCGATTGCAGGATTGTTTTCAAAAGGAATAATAAGCGATAGCCAAAAAACAAACTCGGCGCAATCGCTCACCGTCAGCTACGAGCGATTTGGCCGCAGGGAAACCGAGTTTCCGGTCCAAATGTCATTTCCGGTGAAGACCGCTGGGGAATATGTCCTCAGCCTGACGAGCGAGGCGAGCGATGCCTATGAGCCGGGCAGCGTTTGGCCGCAGCCCGACCGCATGTTCAGCCGGGGTAACACCTTCTATTTCGTCTATCAGGACCTGAAGGCGAGCGAGAAATTCACCGTTCTGCTCTATTTAACGCCTTCACAGGCCGGCCGCCTGGACAATGTTATCCGCCTTAACCACGAGCCGGACGTTCGCTTCTGGCAGTTTATCTACCCCTAGGAGAAGAATATGGATATGGTCTTTCGCGCCCTTGCAATCTATCTCTTTTTGGTCGTGGTATTTAAAGTGGCCGGACGACGCGCGCTGCTGCAAATGACAAGCTTCGATCTGATCCTCCTGCTGATTATCAGCGAGGCAACGCAGCAGGCGCTGCTGGGGCAAGATTTCTCGGTGACCGGCGCGATGATTACGATAACGACATTAATCGTGGCGGATATTCTTTTCGGCCTGATGAAAAAATATTTCGCGCCCGTTGAAAATATCCTTGACGGTACGCCGGTTATTTTAGTTGAAGACGGCGTGCCGCTCGCCGATAAGCTCAGAAAGGTGGATGTCTCCTGTGACGATATTCTGGTTTCTGCCCGGCAGAATAACGGAATAACCGACCTGCACAAGATTAAATATGCCATTCTGGAGCGCAACGGCCATATTTCAATCATTCCATATGAAAATCAGGAGGCATCCTAATGCGTAATTTACTCCACGATAATGGCGAAACGACGGGGGAGCTAACCAAAAAGCTGGCGAGCAAGCTGACGGACCTGGGGCTGCGCGTCACTACGGCAGAATCCTGCACCGGCGGAAAGCTGGCCGTTGCGCTCTGTGCTGAGGGAAATACGGCAGAATTTTACGACGTGGGGCTGGTGGTATTCAGCGATTCGGCAAAGGAAAAACTGCTTGGCGTTCAGCGTGAAACGCTTGAGCGTTTTACGGCGGTGAGTGAACAAACGGTCGGCGAAATGGCCAGCTGCGCGCGCAACATCGCGCAGGCGGACATCGGCATTGCCACCAGCGGATATGCGGGGCCGGAGGGGGGAGAAGACGGCACCCCAGCGGGCACCGTCTGCTTCGGGTGGGATATTGAGGGCAGGGTTGAAACCCGCACCGTGCTCTTCTCCGGCGAGTGCCAGGACGTGGTGGAAAAGGCCGTGCGCTATTCGCTGTCTCAGCTGATCGAATTCCTCTCTGCCCGCCGCGCTGCGCCTCAGTGATACCCTTCGGTATCCGAGACTTTGCCCCGAAAGACGTAGTAGCTCCAGGCGGTGTACACCAGAATCACCGGGATAATCAGCAGCGTGCCGACCAGCATAAAGAGCTGGCTTGCCGGCGGCGCCGCGGCCTCCCAGAGGGTAATGCGCGGCGGTATAATATGCGGCCAGAGGCTGATGCCCAGGCCGCTAAAGCCGAGGAAAATCAGCCCCAGCGTCAGCAGAAACGGCCGCGCATGGCTGTGCGGATTGCGCGTCAGCCGCCAGATCCACACGCTAAACACCGCCACCAGCAGCGGAACGGGCGCGAACCAGAAGAAGTTGGGCAGGGTAAACCAGCGTTCTGCGACATACTGCCAGCCGAGCGGCGTCCAGATGCTCACCACCGCAATGACCCCTATTAGCGCCAGAAGCACGTGACGGGTCAACTCGCGCATGCGGCCCTGCAGTGCGCCTTCGCTTTTCATGATGAGCCAGGTTGTCGCCAGCAGGGTATAGGCGACAATCAGCCCCAGACCGCAGAAGAGATTAAACGGCGTCAGCCAGTCGAGCGCAGAGCCGACAAACCGCCGTCCTTCCACGTCAAAGCCGTTAATCATCGCGCCCACCACGATCCCCTGGCTAAAGGTGGCGAGCAGCGAGCCGCCGGCAAACGAATAATCCCAGAATTTGCGGTGCGACGGCGTGGCCTTAAAGCGAAATTCGAACGCCACGCCGCGGAAAATGAGCCCGATCAGCATGGCGGTAAGGGGGATGGTTAGCGCGTCGACAATCACCGCATAGGCCAGCGGAAAGGCGCCGAACAGCCCCGCGCCGCCGAGCACCAGCCAGGTTTCGTTGCCGTCCCAGACCGGGGCCACGCTGTTGACCATCACGTCGCGATCTTTGGCATTTCCCACGAAGCTGAACAGCATGCCGATGCCTAAATCAAAGCCGTCCATGATGATATACATCAGCGTGGCGAAGACGATAATGGCAAACCAGATAACCGAGATATCAACGCCCATCAGCTTCTCTCCTCTTCAGGAACAGGCTCAGCGGCAGAGAGGGGACGGGCCGGGGTGCCCGCCGTTTTTGAGGTCAGCGTCCCGACGGGCTGTGGCCCTTTTTTAATCAGGCGGACGAGATAGACGTAGCCGACGCCGAACACCGAGCAGTAGACCACGATAAAGGCCACCAGGCTGATGCTCATCTGCAGCGTGCTGTGCAGGGACACCGCGTCGATGGTGCGCAGATAGCCGTAGACCACCCACGGCTGACGGCCCACTTCGGTGGTGACCCAGCCTGCCAGAAGCGCCAGCAGCCCGGCTGGCCCCATGCAGAGCGCAAACCAGTGGAACGGGCGCGACTGATAAAGCCGGTGCCGATAGCGCAGCCAGACGCTCAGCGCGCCGAGGGCAATCATCAGCAGCCCCATGCCGACCATAATGCGGAACGACCAGAAAACGATGGGCGAATTTGGGCGGTCTTCTTTCGCAAAGTCTTTTAGCGCCGGGACCTGTTTATCCAGGCTATGGGTCAGGATAAGGCTGCCGAGCGCGGGTATTTCCAGGCCGTATTTGGTGCGCTCCTCGTCCATATCCGGCAGGCCGAACAGCAGCAGCGGGGTGGCTTCACCGGGCGCGTTCTCCCAGTGCCCCTCGATGGCGGCGATTTTTGCAGGCTGGTGTTCAAGCGTATTCAGGCCGTGCATGTCGCCGACCACCGCCTGGATAGGGGCGACCAGCAGCGCCATCCACATGGCCATGGAAAACATCTTGCGGATAGCGGGCGTATCGTTACCGCGCAGCAGGTGCCACGCCCCGGACGCGCCGACGAACAGGGCGCTGCTGAGGAACGCGGCGATGGACATGTGGATCAGACGATACGGGAACGAAGGGTTGAAAATGATCGCCAGCCAGTCCTCGGGGATCACCTGACCGTTATGTATGGAGAAGCCCTGCGGGGTGTGCATCCAGCTGTTCGACGCCAGTATCCAGAAGGTGGACATCAGCGTCCCCAGCGCCACCATGCAGGTCGCGAAGAAGTGAAGGCCGGGGCCAACCTTATTCCAGCCAAAGAGCATTACGCCCAAAAAACCGGCTTCAAGGAAAAATGCGGTGAGAACTTCGTAGGTGAGCAGGGGGCCGGTAATGCTCCCGGCGAACTGGGAAAAGCCGCTCCAGTTGGTGCCAAACTGGTAGGCCATCACCAGCCCGGACACCACGCCCATGCCGAAGTTAACGGCGAAGATCTTGAGCCAGAAATGGTACAGCGAGCGCCAGACGTCGTTTTTGGTGCGCAGCCACATGCCTTCGAGCACCACCAGATAGCTGGCGAGCCCGATGGTGATCGCGGGAAAAAGAATGTGGAAAGAGACGGTAAAGGCGAACTGAATTCTGGCCAGATGAAACGCGTCGAGTTCGAACATGGGCCATGCCTCATAAAAGGGAACGACTATTTTTTCGCTTCAACGCCGTCCGCGTCGGAACGCAGCAGAAACTGCTCCGTCGTCTGCGGAATATGGCGGATCAGCCAGTCGGCCATTTCGCGCTCTTCCGCCAGGATGGTTTCAATCGCGGGGATGGACGCGGTATCGCCCGCTTTTTCAGCGGCCGCCAGCAGGGAGGTGTAGCAGGCAATTTCGAACTGCTCGAAAACGTATCCGCTAATAGAGCCTTTGACGATTTCATCTGAGGGGAACATGCCGCCGATGGACTGGCCGAGCGCCGCCATTTTGCTCATGGAATCTTTTAAAACTGAACGCGAAATATCATTGCGATCGAGAATTTCTTCCAGCAGGGTGATTTGGCGCTTCGTTTCGTTAACGTGTTGTTCGATGCGGGCGCGAAGGTCGGGATAGTTATCGATACGGCTGACCATCGACTCAAGCATGGATTCGGCCTGCTTTTCCATCGCATGGGCATCGCGTAGCCAGTCGTGATAGTGTTCTACGTGATTCATAGTCATTTCCTCAGAAGTTTCGTGTACTGGAATACGGAAGGGTTTGTAGAAATGTGCTTAATTATTACGCCGTTAAATGGCACCATTTAATTATCATGGGAATAATTAAAAATGTAATAAACCTGAATGAAAACGTTACTTTTGCGCTTTTAGATTAATATTGCCTACGGCAAGAACGGTGAGTTTAAGGTCGGTGTTTTTTTCCTCTTCAAGCGTTTCAGCAAGAAGCTTGACGGCTTTTTTATAGCCCAGCTGTTCGGCCAGAGTGGCAAGGGTGCCGTAGCTGGCGATTTCGTAGTGTTCGACTTTTTGCGCGGCGGCTATTAGTGCGGCATCACGAATTTCATTCTTTTCAGTACTTTCAACCACTTCATTCGCCTCTTCAATGAGGCCTTCCATTGCAACGCACTTCATACGTTTAATTTTAATGCCGGATTCCTGCTCTACAATTTGGTCAATACGTTCAATTTGACCGTGGGTTTCTTCCAGGTGGGCTGTAAACGCGGCGCTGAGTTTTTCACTTGATGCGGCGCGAGAAAGTTTACTTAATGCGCGCGTAAGCTGTTTCTCAGCGCTGTAGGTGTCCGATAAAATATGAATAAATACGTCTTCAAGAGTTTTCATATTCATAGTTAAGTCCCTGATATAAGAAGAGATGACTGCGGACCGTTAGACCCGCAGTCTGCTTTTAGAAATAAATGCTTAAGACGTTGTTACGGTCAGGATTTATCAGACTTACGGCCTCCGCCGTGACTATTCTCTCCGCCTTTTTTACCTGCTTCAGATGCGCGTTGTGGATCGTCTTTAAAACTCCCGCCGCTGTGTTGACCGCCTTTACGTCCGGCGTCAGATGCTTTTTCACGATCCTGCTCGAAATTACCGGAACCACCACGATGCTCTGCCATATAAAACCTCATATATTGGTTATGTCAGTAAGATACGAAAATAAATCGTATCCGTCGCCGTTCGATTTATAACTGTAGTTGGATATGGCTATCAGTCAAATGACGACTGCAAACCCGCGCTTCGTTATTTAATTATTTTCCTCAGTGGCGTTTCGCTGTGGCGAATATTTTTTCTGACAAAAACTCGTTAAGTTGGTCTTCTTTATCTTGTTTTTGGAAATAATGATTTTGCAACAATTTTTAATAAGACAGATTATTCTGATTAAAAGCATCATAAATAAATTTAGTTGGGGGCGAGTAAAGCGAACCCGTAAAAGTAAAGAGCCAGACTGCACAACCCGTACAGGGCTTGACCACTTTTGTCCTAAGATCACAATTTGTAAATTCTTCCCGCCGGAAGGAACGACGTTCTCTACACTCCAGGTAGTATTCACTGGAGGCATGACATCATGGCGAACACCATCACGGCTGATGATATTCGGGAACATTTTTCGCAGGCTATGTCGGCGATGTACCAGCAGGAAGTTCCGCAGTACGGCACCCTATTGGAGCTGGTGGCCGACGTAAACCTGGCGATTCTGGAAAATAATCCGCTTTTACATGAACAGCTGGCGAACGCCGACGAGCTGGCGCGCCTCAACGTGGAGCGGCACGGAGCGATCCGCGTGGGAACCGCGCTGGAGCTCTCCACGCTGCGCCGGATGTTTGCCATCATGGGCATGTACCCGGTCAGCTATTACGATCTCTCGCAGGCGGGCGTTCCCGTTCACTCCACGGCGTTTCGTCCCGTCGACGATGCGGCGCTCTGCCGTAATCCGTTTCGCATCTTCACTTCGCTGCTGCGCCTTGAGCTGATTGAAAACGCCGCGCTGCGCGAGCGGGCGGCGGCGATCCTGTCCCGTCGACATATTTTTACCCCGCGCTGCCTTGAGCTTCTCGACCTGCATGACGCGGCGGGGGCGTTTACCGAGGCGCAGGCGCGCGAATTTGTTAAGGAGGCGCTGGAAACCTTCCGCTGGCACCGGCACGCGACCGTGGACCAGGAAACCTATCTGGCGCTAAGCAACGAGCATCGCCTGATCGCCGACGTGGTGTGCTTCCCGGGCTGCCACATTAACCACCTGACGCCGCGCACGCTGGACATTGACCGGGTGCAGGAGCTGATGCCGAAATACGGCATCGAACCCAAGATCCTGATTGAAGGGCCGCCGCGCCGCGAGGTGCCGATCCTGCTGCGCCAGACCAGCTTCAAGGCGCTGGAGGAGCCGGTGCTTTTTGCGGGCGAGCATAAGGGAACGCATACCGCGCGCTTCGGTGAAATTGAGCAGCGCGGGGTGGCGCTCACGCCGAAAGGGCGCGCGCTGTACGACAGCCTGCTGGGGCAGGCGGGAACGGGCAAAGATAACCTTACGCACCAGCTTCATCTGCGCGAGGTATTTAGCGCCTTCCCGGACAGCGAAATGTTTCTGCGTCGTCAGGGGCTGGCCTATTTTCGCTACCGCCTGACGCCTGCGGGTGAAGCGCACCGCCATGCGTTTCGCGCGGGCGACGATCCGCAGCCGCTCATCGAGCGCGGGTGGGTTATCGCCCAGCCGATCACCTACGAGGACTTTCTGCCCGTCAGCGCGGCGGGGATTTTCCAGTCCAACCTGGGCAACGAAACCCAGGCGCGCAGCCACGGCAACGCCAGCCGTGACGCGTTCGAAGCGGCGCTCGGTAGCCCGGTGCTGGACGAATTTACGCTCTATCAGGAGGCGGAAGCGCGCAGTAAACAGCGTTGCGGTTTGCTCTGAAACCGTTACTCTGCTGGGGTGTGATGGAAAAAGAAGGTCGTTATGCAGAATCCCTCCGCCCCTGTGGTTGAAACGCGCCAGGGCGCACTGATTGGTTTTACCGATAAAAATGTCCACGCCTGGTGCGGCATACCTTATGCTGCGCCGCCCGTGGGCGAGTGGCGCTGGCGATCGCCGCGTCCGCCGGAGGCCTGGGAAGGCGTGCGGCAGGCCACGGCGTTCTCACCGTCGAGCTGGCAAAGCCGTGACTACTGTGAAGATCTCGGCGGCGGCGATCCGGGGCAGTTCTCCGAGGATTGCCTGTACCTCAACGTCTGGTCGCCAGCGAACCGCCCGGCTCCGCTTCCGGTGATGGTCTGGCTTCACGGCGGGGGCTTTACGCTCGGCGCGGGCGGGCTGCCGCCGTACAACGGCCGGGCGCTGGCGCAGCGCGGCGTGGTGGTTGTCACCCTCAACTATCGTCTTGGCCATCTCGGCTTTTTCGCCCATCCGGCGCTGGAAGGAGAAGAAGACCGCGTGGTGCATAACTTTGCGCTACTCGACCAAATCGCCGCGCTGAACTGGGTGCGGGACAATATTTCGGCCTTCGGCGGCGACCCGAATAGCATCACGCTCTTTGGCGAATCGGCGGGCGCGCGCAGCGTGCTGTCGCTGCTGGCCTCGCCGCTGGCAAAAGGCTTATTCCACAAGGCGATTATTCAGAGCGGCTATACCTTACCCGATACCCCGCGCAGCGCAGCGCTGCAAAAAGGAGAGGCGATCGCCGCCCATTTTGGGCTGGAAAACGCCACCGCCGAGCAGCTGCGCGCGCTGCCTCCCGAGGCCTTCTGGCCGCTGACGTCACCGCTCAACATTGCGCCCGCGCCGATCGTCGGCGATTGCGTGCTGCCGGAGGCGATGCTTGACGTGTTTTTCGCCGCCCGCCAGCATCCCGTGCCGATGATGGTCGGATCGAACAGCGACGAAGCCAGCGTGATGGCGGTGTTCGGGGTCGATCTCGCCGGGCAAATTCAGAAGCTGCGCCGCGAAAGGCGGTTTGGCCTGGGGCTAATCAAGCTGCTCTATCCCGGCGTGAAGGGCGACGAGGAGCTGGGCAGGCAGGTCTGCCGCGATATGGCCTTCACCACGCTCGGATACGTGGTGATGCAGGCGCAGCAGCGCGCGGGCGGGCTTTGCTGGCGCTACTGGTTTGACTATGTCGCCGAAGCGGAGCACGCCACCTACGTCAACGGCGCCTGGCACGGCAACGAGGTGCCCTACGTGTTCGACACGCTGGGCGAGGTGGAACCTTCCCGGCAGTACGTTAACGAGCGCGATCTGACGTTTGCCGCCCAGGTGGCGGACTACTGGGTGAGTTTTGCGCGCGATGCGGGCGCTCGCGACAGCCTGCCGGGGCCGACACGCTGGCCCGCCTGCCGCAAGGGCCGAGACGTGCTGCTACGAATCGGCGTGAATAAACATGCAGGTTTCAGGCTGGAAAACCGCTTTATGCGCGCCCGCATGAGCCTGTTCAAGCGGGTGATGAAGCACCACGTCAGCCTCGATTAAGCAGGCAGTCGCGAAACGCCGACAGCCCGTTTTCGTCGTCCGGCGCGGCGCGGTAGACCAGCCGGTAGCTCGCCCCGGTCTGAATGCTTTGCGCATAAGGCCGCGCCAGCCGTCCGGCGCGGACGTCTTCTTCCACCAGAGTCTCGTCCGCAATGGCGACGCCCAGCCCCTGGATCGCGGCGGTGATGGCGAGGTCCATGGTGTCGAAGTGTTGATTTTTATGCATGGCAAGCGCCGGCTGAGGCTGGTTTGCCAGCCAGAGCGACCAGTCGGTTTTATCCCGCGTGGGGTGCAGCAGCGTCATGGAACCCAGCGGTACGCCCGCGCGCAGCGGGCTTATCACCGGGGTTAACGCCTCTTCAAACAGCAGATCGCCCGCGCTCATGTGGGTGCCAAAAACGATGGCCGCGTCGTAGGACTCCGTTTTGAAATTGACGTGATGATCGGTCGTGGTGGTCAACGCAATTTGCAAATCCGGCTGTTCCCGCTCCACCTTCAGTAGCCGCGGCACCAGCCAGCGCACGGCGCAGGTCGGCGCCTTAAGCCGGATCACGGTTTGCTGCGCGCGCGCCTGTTCGGCGACGGTCAGCAGATGTTCAAAGGCGGACTGCAGCTCCGGAAGAAGGGCGCTTCCCTGGGAGGAGAGGCGTAGGCCGCGGGCGTGGCGCTCAAACAGCGGAAAGCCGAACCACGCCTCGAGCGCGGCGATTTTGCGGCTAACGGCGCCCTGCGTCAGGCACAGCTCTTTGGCCGCGTGGGTCAGGTTTAAATGCCGCGCCGTTTTTAAAAAGGCATCGACGGCATTCAGCGGGAACGAACGGCGTGACATGGTTTTCCCTCAGCTATGCGTTTTTATCATGGCTATTATGACAACAATTCGATTGTCCCGACAGCGGCGATGTTGTTTGAATAGTTATGCATTAGCCATGAGAAGGGACAGAGGATGACATTACGAACTCCGGTGCAAACCCGTTCAAAATTGCCCGACGTGGGCACCACTATTTTCACCGTTATCGGCCAGCTTTCTGCGCAGCATAACGCCATTAACCTTTCTCAGGGCGCACCCAATTTTTCCTGCGATCCTAAGCTGGTCGCCGGGGTGACGCGCGCCATGGAGGGAGGGCATAACCAGTACGCCGCGATGACCGGCCTTCAGCCGCTCAGGGAGCGTATCGCGGAGAAAATCGACGCGCTGTACGGGACGCGCTACGATCCCGCCAGCGAAGTGTTGATAACCGCCAGCGCCAGCGAGGGGCTTTATTCCGCCATCAGCGGGCTGGTGCATCCGGGCGATGAGGTAATTTATTTCGAACCCTCATTCGACAGCTATGCACCGATCGTGCGGCTGCAGGGGGCGACGCCCGTCGCCATTAAGCTGACGGTGCCGGACTTTGCGGTGAACTGGGACGAAGTGCGCGCCGCGATCACCCCGCGCACGCGGATGATCATCGTCAACACGCCGCATAACCCGAGCGGTCAGGTATTTTCTGCGAACGATCTCGAGCAGCTGGCGGCGCTGACCCGCAATACCGATATCATTATTTTGTCTGACGAAGTGTACGAGCACGTGGTGTTTGACGGCGAGCCGCACCACGGCATGGCGACGCACCCGCAGCTGGCGGAGCGCAGCGTCATTATTTCGTCGTTTGGCAAAACCTATCACGTGACCGGATGGCGGGTCGGCTACTGCGTTGCGCCCGCTGAGCTGATGGACGAAATCTGCAAGGTGCATCAATTTTTGATGTTTTCTGCCGATACTCCCATGCAGCACGCCTTTGCCGAGCACATGACCGACCCGCAGACCTGGCTGTCGCTGGCGGCGTTTTATCAGCGCAAGCGCGATCTGCTGCAAAGCCTGCTGGCCGACTCGCCGTTTACGCTGCTGCCGAGCGCCGGATCGTTCTTCCTGCTGGCGGACTACAGCCGTTTCAGCGATGAGAGCGACAGCGAGATGGTGAAGCGCCTAATTACCGAGTGCGGCGTTGCGACCATTCCGCTGTCTGCGTTTTACGCCGACGGGACGGATAACAAATTGATTCGCCTTTCGTTTGCCAAAGACGAGGCGACGTTACGGGCAGGTGCCCAGGCCCTGTGTCGGGTTAAACCACGCTGAGGAGTTTGAGATGAAATTACGCGCGTTAGCTGTTGGCATCGGTCTGCTGTGTTCGTTCTCGTCGTTTGCGGCCACCGAGCTGCGCTACGGCCTGGAAGCGGAGTATCCGCCGTTCGAGAGCCGCAATGCCTCCGGTGAGCTGGAAGGGTTCGACGTGGAGCTGGGCAACGCCATCTGCAAAGCCGCGGCGCTAAAGTGCAGCTGGGTTGAAACCTCGTTCGACGCCCTGATTCCGGGGCTGGTGGCGAAAAAATTCGATGCGATCAATTCCGCGATGAACATTACCGATCAGCGCCGCAAGAGCATCGATTTTACGCAGCCTATCTACCGCATTCCGTCCCAGCTGGTGGGGAAAGCCGGCACGGCGGTTGAGGCAACGCCGGAAGGCCTGATGGGCAAAACGATCGGCGTACTGCAGGGATCGATTCAGGAAACCTACGCTAAAGAGCACTGGGAAAAGCAGGGTGTCACCGTGGTGTCTTATAAAGATCAGAATATGGCGTGGGGTGACCTTCTGAACGGCCGCATCGACGCCTCGCTGGTGATGTCCGCGGCCGGGCAGGCCGGTTTCCTCAGCAAGCCGCAGGGGAAAGGGTTTGGCTTCATCGGCAAACCGGTGTCGGACGACACCATCCTCGGCAGCGGGATCGGCTTCGGGCTGCGCAAGGGTGACGACGCCACCAAAAAGCAGCTTGATGCCGCGATAGATAAAGTCCGTGCCGACGGCACGATAGCGAAGCTCGCTGATAAGTACTTCCCGGGTATCGATGTCAGCGTAAAATAACCACCTCGTTTTGCCCCGGCTGTGGATGTCCAGCCGGGGCATTTTTTTTTACATCACCTTAATTGATTGATTTTAAATTTGTCAGTGCGGAGAATCCCTATGAATCTAAAGGAAAAGGACTCCGCATGTTTCGACTATACCGTTCGGATGATTTAGCCCGTAGGGTAGACCCCACCGACTTCCAGTACATACTCACACCAGCTGGCTCATTAAAAGAAGCATCTATACATTACGACCTCTCTTATGAGGCGAACGGGTTCAGTCTCGCTTTTGGACTCCCAAAAGAAAAATACTGCTCGTCACCACATGAGCAACCCTATGTACGAAAAAATCCTGGCTATGCAGATCCTATATACGATGAGGTAGAGCGGGAGCTGCAAATTGGCTGGCTTGTTGGTGTGGATACGTCCAGACGCTGGAGCAGCAACCGGAACCCGTTTTACATCGATGATAACGGGGACCTGATTTTTACGCCTACCTCCTCGTCATGGCACTCCTGGTTTGAGGAAGAAATTATCAGCGCTTACCGACACGCAATTGCCGACCGTCAGGGACGTAAGCCTGCCTCTACACAGCGTATAAACCACGATTCTTACGGTACAAAAACATTGAACAGTAAAGCCGTTGGTCGTCTGCTTGCGGTCGGCGGTGTGTATAACGGTAATATTGAGGGGTTTCAAAAAACCGCCCAGCAGCTTGGCGGGGAGGCTCCAGCGGGTTACGAGCAAGTCATGAACAACAAAGGGCTAATCATTGCGGGGGCCTCCGCTGTTGCAGGTTTGACAATGGGCAGGTTAAACCCTGTAAGTGAAATCGATGAGATATCAAATCTCACTAAAATCCCCGCTTTTGACCGTCCATATGAAAGGGGCTTCACAACTGAGAACGGTACGTTAGTGAACGCAGAACATGCCGTTATCGATCCGAAAAAACTCGCGACCTATGCTTTAGATTCAACACATCCTGCTGGGGGACACAAAGCCAGGGTATTTGAGTCAGCGCTGGGATACAACCCGACTAATGCAGATGTTTTAGCAGCAAGAATTCAGGAAGGCGTATTATCAGCTCCAGCGAAAGTGCTGCAGGCAAATAATTATGGTCAAACAATGGCTGTCGATATGCCGATTTTAGGCATCAACGGTGAAACAGCGATCGTGCGTACAGGATGGATGTATGAAACAGATGCGCTAGTGCCTCGCCTGACAACCCTGTTCGTTAAATGAGAAAAAAAAAAATGAAAAGAGCCGAATTAGACGTTGTGGTTTTAAACGAGGATCTACCGGATGAAGGGCTGGTAAAGGGGGCTTTAGGTACGATTGTTATGGTTTTCGAAACCCCGACACTGGGCTACCTTGTCGAATTTTGCGACGAGGAAGGAAGAACACTAGCAATGCCCGCTTTGTTACCCGCTCAGCTAAAGAGCTATCGGTAACGTTTGAAGCCCGGCGCGACCGGGCCTCTTTACACAACCATACGGGTTTTTACACCACTTTCAGGCCGTTCTGGTCGACAGAAAATATTTCTCACTTTGCTCAGATATTCACCGGCCAACAATTGGATTTTTAACCGTTTTTGTTTAGGCTGTGCGTTCTTTCTTGCCGTCATTTCGCCGCGCGCGAAGCACATTCACACGACCATAAGGACGTTTTCACAGGCATGAATCGCAGACGTTTTCTAAAAGGCTCCCTGGCAATGGCTGCCCTGAGCGGCACCTCTGGCCTGTCTTCGCTGTTTTCCCAGGCGGCATACGCTGCTGACTCCGACATCGCCGACGGGCAAAGCCGTCGCTTTGACTTCTCCGTCCTGCAATCCATGGCGCACGACCTGGCGAAAACCCCATGGGGCGGTGCGCCGCGTCCGCTGCCGGATACGCTGGCCACCATGACGCCGCAGGCGTATAACGCCATACGTTATGACGAGAAGCAGTCGCTGTGGAATAACGTTGAAGGCCGTCAGCTTGACGTGCAGTTCTTCCATATGGGAATGGGGTTCCGCCGCCGCGTGCGCATGTTCTCGCTGGACTCGTCAACGTCCCAGGCGCGTGAGATCCACTTCCGCCCGGAGCTGTTCAGCTACGGCGAGACGGGCGTTGATACCAAACAGCTGGAAGGTCAAAGCGATCTCGGTTTTGCGGGCTTCCGCGCCTTTAAAGCGCCTGAGCTGGCGCGCCGCGATATCGTCTCTTTCCTCGGCGCGAGCTATTTCCGCGCCGTGGACGATACCTATCAGTACGGCCTGTCCGCTCGCGGCCTGGCGATTGATACCTTCACCGACACGCCGGAAGAGTTCCCGGACTTTACCGCGTTCTGGTTTGAAACCGTCAAGCCTGGCGATACCACCTTCACCGTTTATACGCTTCTGGATAGCCCAAGCATCACCGGCGCCTATAAGTTTGTGATCCACTGCGAGAAGAGCCAGGTGATCATGGAGGTGGAAAACCATCTCTACGCCCGCAAGGACATTAAGCAGCTGGGCATTGCGCCAATGACCAGCATGTTCAGCTGCGGCAACAACGAACGCCGCATGTGTGACACCATTCATCCGCAGATCCATGACTCCGACCGCCTGGCGATGTGGCGCGGCAACGGGGAGTGGATCTGCCGTCCGCTGAACAATCCGCAGAAGCTGCAGTTCAACGCCTACATGGATAAGGATCCGAAGGGCTTCGGCCTGCTTCAGCTTGACCGCGATTTTTCCCACTATCAGGACATTATGGGCTGGTACAACAAGCGCCCAAGCCTGTGGGTGGAGCCGCGTAACAACTGGGGAAAAGGCGCGGTAGGGCTGATGGAGATCCCGACCACCGGTGAGACGCTGGATAACGTAGTGTGCTTCTGGCAGCCGGATAAACGGATCAAGGCGGGCGACGAGCTGGACTTCAAATACCGTCTTTACTGGAGCGCGCAGCCTCCGGTTCGCTCGCCGCTGGCGAACGTCTACGCCACGCGCACCGGCATGGGCGGGTTCCCGGAAGGCTGGGCGCCGGGGGAAAATTACCCGAAAGTGTGGGCGCGACGCTTTGCCATTGATTTTGTCGGCGGCGATTTGAAGGCGGCGGCGCCGAAAGGCATTGAGCCGGTGATCACGCTCTCAAGCGGCGAGGCGAAGCAGGTGGAAATCCTGTACGTTGAACCGTTCGACGGCTATCGCATTCTGTTTGACTGGTATCCAACGTCCGATTCGACCGAACCGGTAGACATGCGCATGTTCCTGCGCTGTCAGGGGGATGCGATCAGCGAAACCTGGCTGTACCAGTATTTCCCGCCCGCGCCGGACAAACGTCAATACGTTGACGACCGGATCATGCGTTAACGGGTGTGGGATTGTGCCGGGTGGCGGCTGCGCTTACCCGGCCTACAAATGCGCCCAGAGGTGGCCGGGTAAGGCGCAGCAACCACCCGGCATAGCCAGAGTGCTATAGCGCCCCGAGCAGCGGCGTGCGGGTGATACGCTCGTCGCCGTTCACCACCTTTTCGCCGCGCAGATGCACGTGCTCCCCGGCGAATGCCTCAATCACCGCGTTGTCCGTTACCTCAACCCGATGTTCGATCAGCACATCACCGCTGATGCGCGCCCGCCCCTGGATCACCACCTTATCGTCAATCAGAATCGGCCCGCCGCGCAGCCACGCCTGGCCGCCAATCAGCACGTGATGCTTGATGACGCAGTTTCCCTCAACGACGGCGTTTTCCGCCACCTGCGAGCTGTAGCGCAGGGTGGGGATGGCATCGTCTTCTAAACCGGCAATCAGGCGCGCGCTGCCGTACACTTTCGCGCAGTCGCATACCCAGACGTTATTAAGCTCGTTGCCCTCCAGAATGGCGTTGTCGAATACCTCGGCGCGGTGCTCGACAAAAGCATAATTCACCATCGCATTGCCATAGATCTGCGCCTGATGCACAATCCGCGACTGGCTCACCGTCGCTCTGTCATAGATTTTCAGGATCTGCTCGCGATCCGGCGTTAGCCCTTTGGCCGCGACAATCATGCTGTTGTGCAGAATGCGCGCATCTCCGTAAATATGGCATTCTCCGCGCACGCTAGAAGCCTGGATGGTGACGTTGTCACTTATTCTGGCGCCGTGACTGACCTGAGCAGCATCCAGCCAGCTGTTACCGCTAATCTCAGCCTGATGGCTGACCACGCAGGGCTGGGTGAGGCGCGCGTTGCCGGACACGCGGGCGCCCGCGTAAACCACGCTGTTTTCATCGTAGATCCAGCAGTCTCCATCCTCTGCGAGGGCGCTCGCATCTTCGACCCAGCCGCCTTTCGTCCCGCACGCAACGTCGTTAAAATCCGCCGTGGCAATCAGCTGGCGCAGGACGACCGCACGTTTTTCATCGCCGTTTTGTTCGTACCACAGGCGGGTTTCATCACTTAGACGGTATTTTTTCATGGTCTATTCTCGTTAAACGCCTTCACTAAACGTAGCAAAGTTTCCGCATGTCGAAGTGCTGGCGTCCGGTGAGGAAACCCCTTAAAATGGCATTTAAAATACATTTTATATTTTAAAATAAATGCATAAATCGAACGACACTCAGCGGGTTTTGAACCTGCCCGCAGGCTATTTCGGCATGGTGCTGGGGATTATCGGCATGGGCTTTGCCTGGCGCTATGCCAGCACAATCTGGCCCGTGACGCGCTGGCCGGGGGAGAGCCTGGTTGCCCTCGCGGTGGCGATCTGGTTGTTGTTGACGGTCGCGTTTGTCACGCGCGCGGTTCGCTTTCCTTACAGCGTGCTGGCGGAGATGCGCCACCCGGTGATGAGCAGCTTTGTCAGCCTTTTCCCCGCGACGACGATGCTGGTTTCCATCGGCTTTGTGCCGTGGTGCCGTCCGGTTTCGCTTGTCCTGTTTAGCGCAGGCGTCGTCGTGCAGCTGTGCTACGCCGCCTGGCAAAGCGCAGGGCTGTGGCGCGGAAAACATCCGCAGGAGGCGACCACGCCGGGGCTTTATCTGCCCACGGTGGCGAACAACTTCATCAGCGCCATGGCCTGCGGCGCGCTGGGCATTCATGATGCCGGTCTGGTCTTTTTGGGCGCGGGGATCTTTTCCTGGCTCAGCCTCGAACCGGTAATTTTGCAAAGGCTGCGCAGCGCCGGAGAGCTGCCCGGGGCAATGAGAACCTCGCTGGGGATACAGCTCGCGCCCGCGCTGGTGGCCTGCAGCGCCTGGTTTAGCGTTAACGGCGGCGAGGCGGATACCTTTGCTAAAATGCTGTTCGGCTACGGCCTGCTGCAGCTGCTGTTTATGCTCCGCCTGATGCCCTGGTATCTATCGCAGCCGTTCAACGCCTCGTTCTGGAGCTTCTCGTTCGGCGTCTCGGCGCTGGCCACTACCGGGCTTCATCTCGGGCAAAGCAGCCCGTCGGGCTTTTTTCACGCCATCGCCATCCCGCTGTTTATTTTTACCAACATCATCATTGCGGTGCTGCTGGTCCGTACATTTATCTTGCTGATGCAGGGCAAACTTCTGGTGCGCGCTGATAAGGCACTGCTTATGCAATCTGAGGAAAAAACAATGACCGCTGATGACAGCTACTTCACCGAGAAATATGGCCTGACCCGCACCCACTCCGAGGTGGTCTACAGCGCAGGGATCGTTAAGCCGGGCAAAACGCTCGACCTGGGCTGCGGCAACGGCCGCAACAGCCTTTATCTGGCCGCCAACGGCTATGACGTGACCGCGTGGGACAAGAACCCGATGAGCATCGACAACATCGAGCGCATCAGGGCAGAAGAAGGGATAACGAACCTGCAGACGGCGGTTAAGGATCTTAACGGCCTGAGCTTTGACGGGGAGTACGATTTTATTCTCTCCACCGTGGTGCTGATGTTCCTGGAGGCGAAAACCATCCCTGGTCTTATCGCCAACATGCAGCGCTGCACGAAGCCTGGCGGGCATAACCTGATCGTCGCGGCAATGGATACCGACGATTACCCGTGCACCGTGGGCTTCCCGTTTGCCTTCAAGGCCGGCGAGCTGAGCCGCTACTATGAAGGCTGGGAGCTGCTTAAGTACAACGAAGAGGTCGGTGAGCTGCACCGCACCGACGCCAACGGCAACCGCATCAAGCTGCGTTTCGCCACCATGCTGGCGCGCAAGCCCGCCTAACGGGCGGCCAGCAGGCAGAGCTGAAGGGCGGTCTTGTAAGACGCCTCGAACGACGACAGCGGTAAAAACTCAAACTTCGAGTGGAAGTTATGTGCGCCGGTGAAAAAGTTCGGGGTGAGCAACCCTTTGGCAGACAGCGCTGCGCCGTCGGTTCCGCCGCGCATAGGCGTCGGCTTCGGCGTGATGCCGAGTGATTCCATCGCCTCGAACATCAAATCGATGGCGCGGCGGTCCTCGCCGATGGCGTTGCTGATGTTGCTGTAGGTGTCCTCAATGCGGTATTCCACG
Source organism: Enterobacter sp. KBR-315C3_2022 (assembly GCF_041399425.1). NCBI lineage: Bacteria > Pseudomonadati > Pseudomonadota > Gammaproteobacteria > Enterobacterales > Enterobacteriaceae > Enterobacter > Enterobacter sp. KBR-315C3_2022. The sequence continues at coordinate 99,677 of NZ_JBGKEB010000013.1, read as the reverse complement.
CTTGCCGTGGGGTGCTGGGCAGCAATCAGGTAAGCAACGTCGGCGATCTGCTGCTTGCGGGCGGCAAAGCCGTCTTTGTCAAAGTCGCGAATATTGGCCTTCAGCAGCGCGTCGTTTTGCCCGGCCTGAATGCCGTTAAACCAGATGTAGCCCTCGCGGCCTTCGGTGCACTCCGGGGTTTGCTGGCGGTCAAAGTGGCTCATAAAATCGGTTGCCATCAGTAGCGGGTTCACCAGCACGCCTTTGGCGGACATCGGGTGCGCCGTTACGCCGGTAAAGCGGATTTCTGCCGCGGCCGCGTTGAAGTTCTCATACACGATTTCTCCCAGCTCACAGCAGTCGATGGTCCAGGCGAAGTCAACGTCGAAGCGCGCCAGGTCCAGCGCTTTTGCGCCGCACAGCCCTATCTCTTCATCGGGCACAAACGCCACCACAATATCGCCGTGCCGGTGTTCCGCCGTCAGGTTTTCCAGTACCGTCATCACCACGGTGACGGCGGATTTATTATCTGCGCCTAATACGCTGGTTCCGTCGCTGAAAATAATCTCTTCATTAGGATAAGCCAGAATTTCCGGGTGCTCATTGACGCGCAGCCAGACGTCTTTCTCTTTATTCAGGCAGAGGTCTTCACCGGTAAACGTTAATATTTGTGGATGAATATCCGGTGAAAGGCCGACGTCAACCGTATCAATATGGGTAATAAAACCGACGCGCGGCGCGCCGGGAACATTGCCCTTTTTTACCGCCGTTACCGTGGCAAATTCGTCGATGACGATATCGTCTAAACCCAGCTGCTGCAGCTCCTCCGCCAGCTCGCGGGCCATGTCGTACTGGCCCGGCGTGGAGGGGAGCGTTTTAACCTTCGCGTCGCTCTGGCTGGTGATGGCGAGATAGCGAAAGAAACGGTGCGTTAATTGTCTGGAGAGCGGGGAAGCCATAGTGAATCCTTCTCTTTTTGTTTTTCAGGTGTTTGCATAATCACTTTAATGTTATTTATGAAATGGCAAAAGAATTAATTAGCCGTCGAATAAAAAGACAGGAATAAAATATGAAATGCAAACGCACAACCTTAACGCTGGCGCTTGCGGCGCTGACGGTCAGTTCTACCGTTGCGGCAAAAACGCTGGTCTATTGTTCCGAAGGATCGCCGGAAAACTTCAATCCTCAGCTTTATACCTCCGGCACCAGCGTGGATGCCAGCGCCGTTCCGGTCTATAACCGCCTGGTCGACTTCAAGCCCGGAACGACCGAGCTGGTGCCGAGCCTCGCCGAGCGCTGGGACATCAGCGACGACGGCAAGGTCTACACCTTCCATCTGCGCCAGGGCGTTAAGTTCCAGAGCAACAAATCCTTCACCCCCAGCCGCGATTTCAACGCGGACGACGTGATCTTTTCGTTTATGCGCCAGAAGGACGTCAATCACCCGTACCACAACGTCTCTAACGGCAGCTACTCCAACTTTGAAAGCCTGGAGTTCGGCAGCCTGATTACGGCGATTGATAAAGTGGACGACCACACCGTGCGCTTTACGCTGGCGCATCCGGAAGCGCCGTTCGTGGCCGACCTGGCGTGGTATTTCGCCTCGATTCTTTCAGCGGAATATGCCGACGCGATGCTTAAAGCAGGCACGCCGGAGAAGGTGGATATGGATCCTATCGGCACCGGGCCGTTCAGGCTGGCGCAGTACCAGAAAGATTCCCGCATTCTGTTTACCGCGTTCCCTGACTATTGGCAGGGGAAATCGAAGCTGGACCGCCTGGTGTTTACCATCACGCCGGACGCCTCGGTGCGCTTCGCGAAAGTTGAGAAAAACGAGTGTCAGGTGATGCCGTTCCCCAACCCGGCGGATTTACCGCGCATGAAGGCGAATAAGGATATCAACCTGATGAGCAAGGCGGGGTTGAATACCGGTTTCCTGGCATTCAATACCCAGAAGCCGCCGCTGGATAACGTCAAGGTTCGCCAGGCGCTGGCCATGGCGATTAACAAGCCGGCCATTATCGACGCCGTGTTCCACGGCACGGGCACCGCGGCAAAAAACCTGCTGCCGCCGGGCGTCTGGGGGGCCGATAGCGAGCTGAAGGATTACGACTACGATCCCGAAAAAGCGAAGGCGCTGCTCAAGGAGGCCGGTTTCGCCAACGGCGTGAGCATCGACCTGTGGGCGATGCCGGTTCAGCGCCCGTATAACCCGAACGCGAAGCGCATGGCGGAGATGATTCAGGCGGACTGGGCGAAGGTGGGCGTGCAGGCCAGGGTCGTCACCTATGAGTGGGGTGAATACCTCAAGCGCGTGAAGGGCGGTGAGCATCAGGCCGCGCTGATGGGCTGGACCACGGCGACGGGCGATCCGGATAACTTCTTTGGTCCACTGTTTACCTGTACGTCCGCGAACGGCGGCTCGAACTCGGCGAAATGGTGCTACAAGCCGTTTGATAAGCTCATTGCGGAGGCGAAATCGATAACCGATCGCGATAAGCGCGTGGCGCTTTACAAAGAGGCGCAGCAGATGATGCATGACCAAATGCCTGCCGTCATGATTGCGCACTCCACCATCTTTGAGCCGGTGCGCAAGGAAGTCACGGGCTATGAGATCGACCCGTTTGGCAAGCATCTCTTCTGGCAGTTGGATATCAATAAGTAACGCCAATTACCCGGCGTGCTGGCGTCGGGTGATTTTTCGCAATATGTGCTATCTGCATCATTTTTTGCCACAACACGCACACCTGATTTTTGCTATAACTTCAACTGCATACTTGCGTATAAACTGGAATCTCATCATGCGTACTCACACACTTTTTAAAGTTGCAGTGCTTTCAGGCCTGCTGGCGCTGGCGGGCTGTGCGTCGAAAGTCGCCGAACCCGATCAGTACTCAGGCTTCTTAAAAGATTATTCCGGCCTCCAGCAAACGACGTCAGCGACGGGCAAACCGACGCTGCGCTGGGTCGATCCTTCCTACAACGAAGCCAATTATGACAGCATTATCTGGACGCCGATTACCTATTACCCGACGCCAAAACCGACTACGCAGATTGGTAAACAAACGCTCGACGAGCTGCTGAACTACACCAATACCAAAATGAAAGCCGCCGTGGGCCAGCGCAAGCCGATTGTGACCACGCCGGGCAAGCATAGCCTGATTTTCCGCGGTGCCATTACTGCCGTGAGCGCTCAGAAAGAGGGGCTGCAGTTCTACGAAGTGATCCCCGTCGCGCTGGTCGTAGCGGGTACGCAGATGGCGACCGGCCACCGCACCATGGATACTCATCTGTTCTTTGAAGGTGAGTTAATCGACGCCGCGACCAATAAGCCGGTCATGCGGGTCGTGCGTAAAGGCGAAGGCAAAGAGCTGAGCAACGAAAATACGCCGATGGCGTTCTCAACGCTGAAGCAGGTTGTTGATGACATGGCGACGGATGCCACCATGTTTGACGTGCATAAAACGGCAAAATAAGAAAACGGGCCTGCTCCGCGCAGGCCATTTTTTTACGCCGCGCGCAAGCGCCTGAACCAGGTCTCCGGCTTCGTGAACATCACCATATTCCCGCCCAGAATCAGCAGCAGCCCGACGATCCCGTTCATGTGCCACACGTATCCTTCGTAGACCGTTGAAATTGACAGGGCCACCAGCGGGAACAGCAGGGTGCTGTAGGCCGCTTTGCCGGGGCCGATGCGCCCGACCAGCGTAAAGTACGCGCCGAAGGCAATCACCGAGCCAAAGATCGCCAGGTAGAGCAGCGCGCCGACGTAGCTCACGGTCCATTCCGGCATAAAGCTATCGCCTCTCACCACCGCAATCATCCCCATCACCAGCGTGCCGTAGAGCATCGCCCAGGCGTTGGTGGTCATCGTCTCAAGGCCATTGCGCTGGTGGCGCATGCTGATCATGTTGCCGAGCGAGAACCCGTAGGTGCCGAGCGCGGAAAGGCCAATGCCCGTCAGCAGGGAGGCGCTCCAGCCGCTCGCCAGCAGATCGTCCCAGAAGAGGGTAATGATGCCGATCAGGCCCAGCGCCGCTGCCGTCCAGAATCGTGCCGGAGGCCGCTGGCCGAAGAAAATAAAGCTGTTAATCGCGTTGTACAGCACCGCCATCGAGAAAATGACCGACTCCAGCCCGGTGTTGATGTGCGTCGCCGCGGCGTAAAAACACCAGAAGTTGAAGCAGAACACGCAGCATCCCTGAAGAAGGCAGAACAGATGGTCCTTCAGCGCCAGGCGGCGCAGGCGCTTAAGCGCAATCAGCACGATCATCATCGTGGTGCAGGCCACGGCGAAGCGCCAGAATATCGATACGGGCGCGGCAACCGGCCCCTGCTGAAGAAAAATGGCAATCCACGTCGTTCCCCAGATGATCACGACCAGCCCGTATAATAATGCGTTCATGGTTTCTCTCTTTTCCTACCGCGAAAAGCGGAGTGTGACGCGGTTTGCCCGATGCGGCTTTCACCGGTTTGCGGCGCACTTGCAAAATCTTGCGCTTTTTTATTGGCCCGACTCTGGTAACGCGATGAAACAATTCTTAGACTGAAAGCCTGATCAACGACCTGTTAACGGCCATGTCTCGCGCTTACGACACTTTTGAAACGTTACGCCAACAGAACGCGGTGCTCCGGGAAACGGTCGCGCTGAACTCCGGCATTCAGCTGGCGGCGTGGTACAACAAGCACGATACGATTACCGTCAAAAGCAACCACCATACCCTGAGCCTGTACGTCGCGGACGGCTACGAGAGTTATCAAAAAACGCCGGGCGGATGGAAGAACGGCGGCGGGCCTGACCGCTTTTGCCTGATGCCCAAGGACAGCGAATCGACGTGGGATATCCGCGACGATCTGTCGTTCGTGCACCTCTACTGTACCGATGAACACCTGCGGGACGTCGGGGAGAAGATCTGGGACAAGCGCCCGCTGAGCCTGTCGCTGGATGAAAAAATCTTCGGCAGCGATCCGAAAATCACCGCGCTGTACCGTCAGTTTTTGCTCGGCTGCGACTGGCAGCAAAAGGCCAACCAGCTGACCCTGAGCACGGCGTCCACGCTGCTGCTAACGCACCTGCTGCAAAACTACGCCAACGTGCAGTGGAAGCTGCCGGTCGTAACCGGTGGGCTTTCGCCGTTCGTGCTGCGCAACGTGCTGGCGTTTATTGAAGAAAACCTCTCCCAGCCGCTGACGCTCGCGGAACTCGCCGACCAGGCCGCGCTCAGCGAGTACCATTTCGCGAGGATGTTCCGCCAGTCAACGGGGCAGGCGCCGCACCAGTACGTGATGAAGCGCCGGATGGAGAAAGCCAAAGCGCTGGTCCAGTTCAGCGCGATGCCGCTGACGGACGTTGCGCTGGCCTGCGGATTTAGCTCTGCCAGCCACTTCAGCAACCGCTTTCGCAGCGCGGTGGGGATTGCGCCCTCGCAGCTACGCGCGGCGCAGGCGTGAAAGCACGGCGTAGCCGATCCCGCCGATAGCCAGCCCCCAGAAAGCCGATCCCACGCCGAGCAGCGTGACGCCGCTGGCGGTCACCAGAAAGGTGACGATGGCCGCGTCGCGCTCGGCTTCATTATGCATCGCCTGCGCCAGACTTCCGCTGATTGTGCCAAGCAGCGCCAGCCCCGCCAGCGTCTGGAGCCAGCTGGGCGGCAGGGCGGACATCAGCCCCGTAATCGAGCCGCCAAAAACACCGGCCAGCAGATAAAATACGCCCGCCGCCATCGCCGCCAGCCAGCGGCGGCTGGCATCCGGATGGGCGTCCGGGCTTTGGCAGATGGCGGCGGTTATCGCCGCGATGCAGATGGAGTAGACGCCGAACGGCGAGAGCAGCAGCGCCAGCGCGCCGGTAAATACGATCAGCGGCGAGACCGGCAGCGGGTAGCCGGACGCCTTCATGGTGGCAAACCCGGGCGCGTTCTGCGACGCCATCGTCACCAGGAAAAAGGGCAGGCCGACGCTGACCAGGCTGGTAAGGGTAAACGCGGGGGCAACAAACGTCGGCATCGCGACGGCGAGCGTTAGATTTTTTGTGACAACGTCACCTCCGGCCCATGCCACGACGCCGCCCACCAGCAGCGATGCAACGATGGCATAGCGCGGGGCGAGCGCTTTTGCGAGTAGCCATGCCGCCAGCATGCTGCCGCAAAGCAGAAGATGCCCGTCAAGCTGGCGAAAGGCCTGCAGCCCGAACTGCAGCAGCACCCCGGCCAGCATCGCCGCGGCAAGGGAATGGGGGATCAGCTTCATCAGCCGGGCAAAAAGTCCGGTCACCCCGCACAGCAAAATCAGCGCGTTGGCAAAGATAAATATGCCGATGGTTTCCGCAAGGGTGATGCCGTGCAGGCTGGTCGCAAGCAGGGCCGCGCCCGGCGTGGACCAGGCGGTCAGCACCGGCGCTTTATACCACCAGGAAAGGACCAGCGTGCTGACGCCCATTCCCAGACCCAGCGCCGTCATCCAGCCCGCAATCTGCTGCGCGCTGGCACCGGCTGCCGACGCGGCCTGCCAGATGATGGCCGCCGAGCTGGCGTAGCCCACCAGGACGGCGACGAATCCGGCCAGGACCGTGGGAAAAAGCGTGGATGAACTGCGCATAAAAACTCCAGTGTGCGTTATAGCGTCCGGCATAAGGTAGCATTGTGCGTTATAGCGTACAAGTGGTATGCTTTCCGCTTACGGGAGGACCTATGGATATCACGCAGCATCTTGCATACACGTTAAAAACGCTGCGCCAGGCGCGCGGCTGGAGCCTGTCGAAGCTGGCGGAAGAGACGGGCGTATCGAAGGCCATGCTCGGGCAGATTGAGCGCAACGAGTCCAGCCCGACGGTCGCGACCCTGTGGAAAATCGCCACCGGGCTCAACGTCCCGTTTTCGACGTTTATCGCTTCACCCGCCGATACGCAGGCGGTATTTGACCCGCAGCAGCAGGCGATGGTCGTCAAGCCGTTATTTCCTTGGGACGATGCGCTGAAGTTCGACCACTTCTCGATTACCCTTGCGCCCGGCGCGCTGAGCGAATCCACCCCGCACGAGGCGGGCGTCGTTGAGCACGTGGTGGTGATCAGCGGCGAGCTGGAGATGAACATTGATGGCGAGTGGCGCACCCTGACGGCGGATTCCGGCGTGCGTTTCGCAGGGGATAAACCCCACGCCTACCGCAACAGCAGCGGGCAAACGGTCCATTTTCACTCGCTGATCCATTATCCCCGCTGAGGGGACGCAAAACTGTTTCGCTGACGCAGACTTCTGACTACAATAGCCGCCATTTTGACCATAACGGATAACGACGACGTATGCGCCTGCACTCCCATCATCTTGAACTTTTAAGCCCGGCCCGCGATGCCGACATTGCCCGTGAAGCGATCCTTCACGGCGCCGATGCCGTCTACATCGGCGGCCCTGGCTTTGGCGCCCGCCATAACGCCAGCAACAGCCTGAGCGATATCGCCGCGCTAGTGCCGTTCGCCCACCGCTATGGTGCGAAGGTGTTCGTGACGCTGAACACGATACTTCATGATGATGAGCTGGAGCCCGCGCAGCGCCTGATTACCGATCTCTACCAGACCGGCGTTGACGCCCTGATCGTTCAGGACATGGGCGTGCTGGAGCTGGATATTCCGCCTATCGAACTGCACGCCAGCACCCAGTGCGATATTCGCACCGTCGAAAAAGCAAAGTTTCTCTCCGACGTGGGCTTCTCCCAGATCGTGCTGGCGCGCGAGCTGAACCTGAACCAGATCCGCGACATTCACCAGGCGACCGACGCGACCATCGAGTTCTTCATTCACGGCGCGCTGTGCGTGGCGTATTCAGGGCAGTGCAATATTTCACACGCGCAGACCGGGCGCAGCGCCAACCGCGGCGACTGCTCGCAGGCGTGCCGTTTGCCGTACACCCTGAAAGACGATCAGGGCCGCGTGGTCGCATTTGAAAAACACCTGCTGTCGATGAAGGACAACGACCAGACCGCCAACCTGGGCGCGCTGATCGACGCGGGCGTGCGCTCCTTCAAGATTGAAGGGCGCTATAAGGACATGAGCTACGTAAAAAACATTACCGCGCACTACCGCCAGATGCTGGATGCGATCATTGAGGATCGCGGCGATCTGGCGCGCTCGTCGGCAGGGCGAACCGAGCATTTCTTCATTCCGTCCACGGATAAGACCTTCCACCGCGGCAGCACGGACTATTTCGTTAACGCGCGTAAGGGCGATATCGGCGCGTTCGACTCGCCGAAATTTATCGGCCTGCCCGTCGGCGAAGTGCTGAAAGTGGCGAAGGACCATCTGGACGTTGAGGTCACCGAGCCGCTGGCAAACGGTGACGGCCTCAACGTAATGATCAAGCGCGAAGTTGTCGGCTTTCGCGCCAACACGGTAGAGAAAACCGGCGAAAATCGCTATCGCGTCTGGCCGAACGAAATGCCTGCCGATCTCTACAAGGCGCGGCCAAACGCGGCGCTGAACCGTAACCTCGACCACAACTGGCAGCAGGCGCTGCTGAAAACCTCCAGCGAACGCCGCGTTGCGGTTGATATTGAGCTTGGCGGCTGGGAAGAGCAGCTGATCCTGACCATGACCAGCGAAGAGGGGATCAGCGTTACGCACACCCTGGACGGCGCGTTTGAGGTGGCGAACAACGCGGAAAAAGCGCTGAATAACCTGAAGGACGGCGTGGCAAAGCTGGGGCAGACCATCTACTACGCGCGCAAAATCGACGTCAACCTGCCGGACGCGCTGTTTGTGCCCAACAGCCTGCTAAATCAGTTCCGTCGCGAAACGGCAGAGATGCTGGACGTGGCCCGTCTGGAAAACTATCCGCGCGGCAGCCGCAAGGCCGAGGCGGTACCGGCGCCCGTTTATCCCGATACCCATCTCTCGTTCCTGGCGAACGTCTACAACCATAAGGCGCGTGAATTTTATCATCGTCATGGCGTGCAGCTGATTGACGCCGCCTATGAGGCGCACGAAGAGAAGGGCGACGTGCCGGTGATGATCACCAAGCACTGCCTGCGCTTTGCGTTTAACCTCTGCCCGAAACAGGCGAAAGGCAATATCAAAAGCTGGAAGGCGACGCCAATGCAGCTGGTCAACGGGGATGAGGTGCTGACGCTGAAGTTTGACTGCCGCCCGTGTGAAATGCACGTCATCGGCAAGATGAAAAACCATATCTTCAAAATGCCGCAGCCGGGCAGCGTGGTGGCGTCGGTCAGCCCGGACGAGCTAATGAAAACGCTGCCGAAGCGTAAAGGCCGATAGCTCACGCTGGTGGCTCTCTGGTTTGCGCGACTTTTGCCAGGCATGGTGTTCGCGCAAACCCTCTGCGGACTCCTCCGCCACGCTGCGTAACTCGTCGCTGTCGGCTTCATGACGAAGCTGATGGCCGACGTTTTTCACCCATAAAAATTCATGTCCCTTGTGTCCCGCCATCAGCTGCCCTGAAAAAAGCGCACAAATCAGCAGCACAATCGATAACCCTTTACTCACCATTGTTTCATCGTCGGTTGTTTATTTCCGGCCATGATGAACATAGTTTCGTCTGGTTATTATTCGCCATTTTAAAAAATCGCAAAGTCATTGTCAGGATCTGTCGGCGGTAATATCACGCGCGGTTATGTTACTGATTTGTTAACAAAAGATGAGCGCATAAATCTTAGGGCCACTACAGATTACTCCTAAAATTTCCAGAAAAATGGGTAGCTGCCAAAATTGGTACGTTTAAGGACATTTGATTTAGAGATTAATCTTATATAATGAGACTTCTCTGGCTATGGAATGAATCTAAATCAATGAAGAAAATACTGTCTCTGGTGCTTATTGTCGCTGCCGTTGGGGCCGTTGCCGCGGTGAACGTTCGCTGGGATGACGAGCCAGACTATATTCAGGCGGCGGAAACGCGGGTCGGTTCCTATTTGACCAGTGACTACGGAAGAGTGACCTGTAATAGCGCACGGGTGAACGCCCAGCGCTGGGAATTAGGCTGCGTGAACAAGGCGAAAGGAAAAAATTTCCAGTTTGCGGTCTATTCTGCCGACGAAGCTCCGTACGGGGTTTCACGTCCGTTCTACCTTGAAGCGCTTAATGACGACGCTAAAGATAGCGCCAGCTACGGCCTGATGCGCTATCTCCAGATAAACACCAAAGCTGGGTAACGGGCCCGTTTAGCTCTCGTTGAATATATTGATGGTAGGTTGTAAGGGATCCGCTGCCCGGCATGGAGTGTCGGGGACGTAGAGACCAAAATACAAATCTATCCATGCAAGCATTTACCGCCAGATAATGGCGGTTTTTTTTACCCGCTATAACCCGCTATAAAGAGAATGCCGCGAACCGCTTGCGATATTGCGCGGGCGAGAGGGCGAACCGCTGCCGAAAATGGTGGCGCAGCGTGGCGGTCTGGCCAAACCCCGTTTGTTCGGCGATTAGGTCAATACTCATTCGGCTATTTTCCAGATAATCTTTCGCCCGCAAGAGCCTTTCATTCAGCAACCATCGCGCGGGCGTCGTGCCGGTCGCATCCTGGAAACGGCGCAGAAAGGTTCGCTGGCTCATGCCGACCCGACGCGCCAGCGAATCGACGGTGTGCGGCTTGGCCAGCTGCTGATGCAGATAATCAAAAAGCTGGCCCAGACGCTGGCTTTCGCGCAGCTGCGCCACCGGACGGCTGACCCGCTGCGTTTGTGAACCGTCCCGGTGCGGCTGAATGACCAGACGGTGGGCCACCCGGTTGGCCGTCTCCATGCCGTAATCCCGCCGCACTACGTGCAGGCACAGGTCGATGCCCGCCGCACTGCCTGCCGACGTCAGGATATCGCCTTCATCCTGGTACAGCACATCCTCCACCACGCGAATCGCCGGAAACCGCGCCTTCAGCGTTTCTATGTACCGCCAGTGGGTCGTCGCTTTACGATCGTCGAGCAGGCCGGAAGCCGCGAGGACAAACACCCCGGAGCAGATAGACACCAGCTGGCAGCCGCGCGCATGCGCCTTGCGTAGCGCCTCGCACAGACGTTCTGGCACCGGCGCATCCGGCCCGCGCCAGCCGGGGATAATCACCCGGTCTGCGCTCTCCAGCAGGGACAGATCGCCCTCCGTCAGGATGCGCACGCCGCCCGTCGCCCGCAGTTCGCCCTCGTCGATGCCCGCCACCGCAAAGCGGTACCAGTTCTCACCCATCTCTGGGCGCGGCAGGCCGAAAATTTCCACCGCCACGCCAAACTCAAACGTGCACAGGTCGTCATACGCCAGGGCGATAACCGTTGGTCGTAAGGTTGTCATCTTTTTGCTGTTTTCTGGCATAGGCGGAAGCATTCACGGGCTGAATTTTTGGATAAAGTAGTGGTAACACAAACCCCCATCACGAGGAAGCATTATGAGCTATGTTACTGAATTTTCAGCCGCGGAGCCGCAGGAGGCCGCCGCACATTTTCTGCGTCGTCTGAGCGTGGAAACGGACTGCGCGGACGTGCATTACGCGCTGGCACAGGGTGAGCAGGACTTTGTGCTGCTGCACGTTGTCGGCCAGCCCGAGCACTTTGCGCGCCGCCATATTCCCGGGGCGATTCATTTGCCCTGGCGCGAGATGACCGAGGAGCGGATGGCGCACTGGCCTGCGGATACGCTGTTTGTCGTTTACTGCGCGGGGCCGCACTGCAACGGTGCGGATCGGGCGGCGCTCAGGCTGGCCCGCATGGGGCTGCCGGTCAAAATGATGCTCGGCGGGCTAACGGGCTGGGAAGACGAGCAGTTTGCGTTCGCTGGCCAGTAACTCGCCATCGCGATGAAGATGAATTTTTTTCATCACAGATGAAATTTTCTCGTTTGCCGCGGCGGGGCGGGCATGGCATCTTCTTGGACATATAGACATCCAGAAGTCTAAATCTTCGTTATGTTAATTATCACCGGTGGCGATAGTTGCCCTCGGTTACAGGAGAAAGTCATGCAGCGACAGCACGCCCCGTTCCGCGCCGACGTCGTCGGCAGTTTTTTACGTCCCGACGCCGTGAAGCTGGCGCGTCAGGAATTTGCCCGCGGTGAGATTAACGCCGTGCAGCTGCGCGAAGTGGAAGATGAGGCGATCCGCCACGTTGTTGAACAGCAGTGTGCCTGCGGGCTGCACGTGGTGACCGACGGCGAATTTCGCCGCGCCTGGTGGCACTTCGATTTCTTTGACGGCCTGCAGGGCGTTGAGCGCTACGATTCGCAGCAGGGCATCCAGTTTAACGGCGTCCAGACCAAAGCGCACGGCGTGCGCGTGACCGGCAGGCTGGGCTTTGGCGACCATCCGATGCTGGAAGACTTCCGCTACCTGAAAAGCATTAGCGGTAATGCACAGCCGAAGATGACCATTCCAAGCCCGAGCGTGCTGCACTTCCGCGGCGGTCGTAAGGACATTGATGCGGCGGTGTACCCTGACCTGAGCGCGTATTTCGACGACCTGGCGACAACCTGGCGCGATGCTATCCGGGCCTTCTATGACGCGGGCTGCCGCTACCTGCAGCTGGACGATACCGTCTGGGCGTACCTGTGTTCAGACGAACAGCGCGCGCAGATCCGCGAGCGTGGGGACGATCCCGACGAGCTGGCGCGCACCTATGCGCGGGTGCTGAACGCGGCGCTGGAGGGTAAGCCTGACGATCTGACCGTCGGTCTGCACGTGTGTCGCGGCAATTTCCGCTCGACGTGGATATCCGAAGGAGGCTATGAGCCGGTGGCGGAATTGCTGTTTGGCAGCGTCAACGTGGATGCCTTCTTCCTGGAGTACGACAACGATCGCAGCGGGGACTTCGCGCCGCTACGCTTTATTCGTCCGGGCAAGCAGCAGGTGGTGCTGGGGCTGATCACCACCAAGAACGGCGAGCTTGAAAACCCGGAGGGCGTGAAGGCCCGTCTGGAAGAGGCAGCGAAATTTGTGGCGAAAGAGCAAATCTGCCTCAGCCCGCAGTGTGGCTTTGCCTCCACGGAGGAGGGCAATACGCTGAGCGAAACCCAGCAGTGGGATAAGGTTCGCCTGGTGACGCAGATCGCCAGCGAGGTCTGGTAAGCGGAGCGGTTGCAAGCGCATTTGTTATAATATAACATCACCACTCTTTTCAAACGGAGTGGAGGTGTTGTAGTGCTGGGACATACAGGAAAATTGGCAATCGCGCTCGGGGCGCTGCTGGTCAGCGGGCAGGTATTTGCGCATTCGCACGGGCATCAAATGACCGAGGCGGAGCAAAAAGCGGCGAACGGCGTGTTTGAGGATAAAGACGTTAAGGACCGCAAGCTGTCCGACTGGGACGGCGTCTGGCAGTCCGTATACCCGTACCTGCTCGACGGCTCGCTCGATCCGGTCTTTAAAAAGAAAGCGGAAAAAGACAAGAGCAAGTCCTTCGACGAGGTGAAAGCCTACTATCGCACGGGATATGCGACCGACGTCGACACCATCGGCATTGAAAATAACGTGATGGAATTTCACAAAGGTAACGCGGTGAGCCGCTGTCACTACGACTACAGCGGCTTCAAGATTTTGACCTATGCGTCAGGCAAAAAGGGCGTGCGTTACCTGTTCGAGTGTAAGGATGCCGCCAGCACCGCGCCGAAGTTTGTCCAGTTCAGCGACCACACCATCGCGCCAAAAGCCTCGGCTCACTTCCATATTTTCATGGGCAACACCTCCCACGAGGCGCTGCTGAAGGAGATGGATAACTGGCCGACGTACTATCCGAACGAAATGTACAAGGAGCAGGTGGTGGACGAGATGCTGCACCACTGATGCTTTGCGCTGCCCGGCCTAGGATCGTGGATCTGTAGGTCGGGTAAGCGTAGCTTCACCCGACACATTATTCTCACCCTTCACGCCCATTCCGCGCAAAATCATCAGCCACGCGGCGACAATGGCCGCCATCATGATGGCAAACAGCGACCAGTGCGGTAGATGGGTCAGGATAATTCCGGTGATCATCGGGTTGGCCGCCGCGCCCAGCCAGCCCAGCGCCTGCGCGGAAAAATAGCTCGCCTTCATGCCCGGCGGCGCGATGTTGTCGATCAGCATGTATTCGCCAGGCGCATAGATAATCTCACCCAGCGTAAAGACGGCCGCCGCGATGCCCCAATAAACTAAATTCTCGCCGGAGAACATAAAGCCGCCCAGCCCGAGGATAAAAAACAGCGTGGCGGCGGTCATTAACGGCCGAATATTGGACGCGGAAATTTTGCTGCCAATGAAGTATTGCAGCGTCACCACGACCGCGGCGTTGACCGGCAGCACCACCGCCACCACCTTTTGCGCAAAATCGCTGTCGGCGTTGGCCGCCAGAACGTACTGAGAGATGCAGGTGGCAAAGGATCCGCCGACGTAAGAGGCGAGCAGGCCGGACAGCGTGAACCAAAACAGCGCGCGATCCTTTAGCAGGATCGACGGCTGCCACGGCGCTTTCTCTTCCGGCGCGTCCAGCGCGACGCTTTTCTGCACGAAGAAATGGATAAAGCCCAGCGGGAGCGCGGCGCAGAAGGCGGCCAGCCAGAACGGCAGCTGCAGGCTGTACATCACCAGCAGCGTGCCGAGCGGCGGCCCGACGGTCCAGCCGATGTTCAGGAAGCTGTAGTTCAGGGAGAACACGCGCGCCTTCTCGCTGGAGGTGAGCACGTCCGCGAACCACGCCTTCAGCACGGTGGAGAATACCGAGTAGGCGCAGTTGATGAGAGAGAAAAACAGCACCACCAGCGTGACGTTATCCACCAGCGGGATCGCCACAAAGCCGACGATGAAGGCCACAATGGAGGTCAGCATGTAGCGCTTTTTATCAAACTTATCGGCCAGAATGCCAAAGCCCAGGCTGAACGCCACCCCGATAGTCAGCGCAATCGTCAGCGCGTAACCAATATTCTCGACGCTCATGCCGTATGCGCGCGTGAGATAGATGGTCATGAAGGGCAGCGTTGCCCCCCGGCCGATGGTTAACAGCAATGACGATGCCAGCAGCGCCGCGGTTGAGCGCCTGAGAGATGGTTTCATATTCCTGCCCGACAAATGCTTATGATTTTATTGTTGTGTTCTATCAGGAGTATCACGACATCATGGGCTTGTATAGCGCCCAATTTTTCCATCCGTGCGCTGTTTTAACTGCCAAATTTAATGATCTTTTCCTGCGGTCATTTTTTCGCTACTTTGAAGTGTTTACAAAAATTTAATAATCAGGGGCAGGATATGACGCGAAAAGACGGGCTGCTGGCGATGCTGGTGGTTGTGGTGTGGGGGCTAAATTTTGTGGTCATCAAGGTAGGGCTGCACAACATGCCTCCGCTGATGCTGGCCGGCCTGCGGTTCATGCTGGTCGCGTTTCCGGCGCTCTTCTTTATCGCCCGTCCGAAGATCCCGTTCACGCTGCTGCTGGGCTACGGCCTGACGATTAGCTTCGGCCAGTTTGCGTTTCTGTTTTGCGCCATCAAGTTTGGGATGCCCGCGGGGCTGGCCTCGCTGGTGCTGCAGGTGCAGGCGTTCTTTACCATCATCCTCGGCGCGTTTGTCTTTGGCGAACGCCTGCAGGGCAAACAGCTGGCGGGCATTACGCTGGCGGTCTTCGGCGTGCTGGTGCTGATTGAGGCGAGCCTCAACGGGCAGCACGTCGCGCTGCTCGGCTTTATGCTGACGCTGGCCGCCGGGCTGAGCTGGGCCTGCGGCAATATCTTCAATAAGCTGATCATGCAGCACGACGCGCGTCCGGCGGTGATGTCGCTGGTGGTGTGGAGCGCGCTGATCCCGATCGTGCCGTTTTTGGCCGCATCGCTGATTTTCGACGGGCCGGACGCCATGGTGAGCAGCCTGGTGAATATCGACCTGACGACCATTCTGTCGCTGATCTATCTGGCCTTCGTCGCCACCATTGTCGGCTACGGGATCTGGGGCTCGCTGCTGGGCCGCTATGAAACCTGGCGCGTGGCGCCGCTTTCCCTGCTGGTGCCCGTCATCGGCATGGCGAGCGCGGTGGTGCTTCTGGACGAAAAGCTGAGCGCGCTCCAGCTGACTGGCGCGGTGCTGATCATGGCCGGGCTTTATATCAACGTGTTTGGACTGAAGGTGCGCAGGGCGGTGCGGGTGAAGAGCTAAAAAAAAGCCCCGCAAAAGCGGGGCAAAAACGAATCAGAGGCCGTGCTGGTTATAATATGGCACGCCTAATTCGTCGGATTTATCGCTGCCTGCGCCCATGTGGTTAAAATCATACGGGGAGGCGCTCTGCGCCGTCGGCATAACCATCGCTTCGCGATTGTTTTGCTGGGTGGCAGTCGGTGTTTGCTCCGCAAACGTCTGGCCGGAGACCAGCACCAGTAAGGTGAGGGCGGCGGAGGCGGTGAATTTCATGATTTCCTCGGTTACGTCTTTACAGGCGATGATTAACTACAGTGTGTTAACTGCAATGTTTTAACGGATAGAGATAGCGGGACTCGCCCGGCATGCTGGTAATTCGATATTTATGAGGCGGCACGTCGAAGTAGTTCTTAAACGTACGCGTCAGGGTTTGCTGGGACTCAAAACCATAACGTTCCGCCAGATAAAGGATCGGCTCATTGCTTTCTTTCAATTTTTGGGCAATTTCCGTCAGCTTGCGGCTGCGAATGTATTGTCCTAATGAATGACCGGTCTCTTTTTTGAACATCCGTTGCAGGTGCCACTTAGAGTAACCTGAACGCTCTGACACCTTTTCAAGGGAGAGCGGCGATTCCAGGTTATCTTCGATCCAGTCCAAAATGCTATGAATAGTGATAGCGTCAGTATTGCGTCTGGACATCGTCATACCTCTTTTCTGTTTACGGCAGTATTTTCTTAAGCAAAAGCTCAAGCGTTGCCACTTCGTCTGCCGTTAAGTTTTTTGTTAGTTCCTGATGCAGTGTTTGTCCTACTAATTGATGACATTGCTCGCACATCGCCGCGCCGTCACGGGTGAGCTTCACCAGGACGCCGCGTTTGTCATTCGGGTTAGGGCTGCGTTCAATCCATCCTTTACAGACGAGACGATCCAGCATGCGGGTTAACGCACCCAGATCGACAGAAAGCACCTTTTTGAGCTCAACCGGCGTGATACACACTTCGCAGCGAATGGAACACAGCACTTTGAACTGTGTTGCGGTGATATCCAGCGGTGACAGGTAGTCATTGAGCAGGCGATCTTTTTTCTGATTGGCCATGTGAATAAGGCGACCCAGCGGAATGATTTCGTTGAAGAGGTCACTGGTGTTGTTCACAATGGTTGCCCTGGCAAGTAGTTTAGTCACGGCAGATATTATTGCTCAGGCAAGTATAAGTCAACTGAATGAATCAGCCGATGCCACGAATTGCTAAAACGTTTCATGAACTTTTTTTGACCGTTTTCAAATCAGATACATAACGCGAGGTTATTTGTCAGTGCGACAACAATCCTTACGTTGTGCGGATGGCTGTTCCGCATCGTTTAACCCTATAATTGCGGAGATTCAAACTGAAAAGGACAACGACGCAACATGTTGGATTTAATTAAAGCAATAAGTCTCGGGCTGGTGGTATTGCTGCCGTTGGCTAACCCGCTGACCACGGTCGCGCTCTTCCTGGGGCTTGCGGGGAACATGAACAGCGCCGAGCGCAATCGCCAGTCGATGATGGCCTCGATTTACGTCTTCGCCATTATGATGGTGGCGTATTATGCCGGTCAGCTGGTGATGAACACCTTTGGCATCTCCATCCCCGGCCTGCGCATTGCCGGCGGGCTGATTGTTGCCTTTATCGGTTTCCGCATGCTGTTCCCGGCGCAAAAAGCCCACGAGTCGCCGGAAGCGAAAAGCAAATCTGAGGAGCTGGAAGACGAGCCTTCCGCCAATATCGCCTTTGTGCCTCTGGCGATGCCAAGCACCGCGGGCCCGGGTACGATCGCGATGATTATCAGTTCCGCCTCAACTGTGCGGGACGGCTCCACTTTCCCTGACTGGGTCATCACCGTCGCGCCGCCGCTGATTTTTGCCCTGATCGGCATTATCGTCTGGGCGTCCCTGCGCAGCTCCGGGGCGATTATGCGCTGGGTCGGGAAAGGGGGCATCGAAGCAATTTCACGCCTGATGGGCTTCCTGCTGGTGTGCATGGGCGTGCAGTTTATTATCAACGGCGTGCTGGAAATTATTAAGACCTATCATTGATGTTTATACCGGGCGATGCTCATGCACGCCCGGTTCGTTTTATATGTGCTGTGAATATAAATACATTCTGAATTTTAATTAACTGACTGTTATTGCGGGTGTTTTTATCTTTTCCGCACTTGTTCCCTATTAGTGAATAACGTAACGTACGCGGCGTCTATTATTATCAGGATACCGACATGAAAAAACGTTATTTACTCGCCTCAGGCGCCTTGCTTTATTCATTAAATGCCAGCGCCGGGCTGTTTGATTCCACGCCGGAATTTAAATGCGGCCGTGAAGATTCGATTGCCGCCGTTCAGGCTAAAATCAGAAGCGATGCCGTCAGCAAACTGCAGGAAACGTATTTGTCTTCCCCGGTAACGTTTTACGGCAAGCCGCTTCAATCATACGTTGATAAAGCTAACCAGATTTCCATCGTTATGGAGAATGTGACCACTAAGACCTTCAAAAAAGAGGATTCCGTGCGCAACTGTAGCGCCACCATTTCGCTGACGCTTCCAGCGGAACTGCAGTCGGTAATGACCTCTTTCCCGGACAAACTGCCCAGCATAAGCCTTGGCAGAGGCAAAGTTATTAATAACCGCGTCCAGTGGGAGCAATTCTCCTATTCGCTATCCTTAGCGGATAACAAAAAAGACATCGCTGTAACTTATGATTACCCAGGCGATAATTTCGTTTCCGAATCATTATTTAATATATCCCGCTTTGCCTTGAACAAAGATGAGATGCAAAAGACGGATCTGCAGAAAAAATTGATCAGGGAAGCGAACATCTACAGTGATATTGATAGCAATTTAAATATGCTGTGGAAGTCTCTGCCTGATTCAGTTCGTGCATCGATGAAAAAAGAACAGAGCGCGTGGATTGGCGAAAAAACGCGGAAGTGCGGAAAAATTAACGATGCCGCGTCCGAAACAGTTCCGCTTCAAACGCGAATTGATATTTACCATTGTCAGACAAAAATGACGGAAGATAGGGTGACCTATCTCGGTGGCGATACCGAAAGGGATTATTAATCGCGTCGGTGGTTTGTAGGCCGGGTAAGGCGAAGCCGCCACCCGGCACAATAGCGTCACCCCTGCTGACGCTGCTCCTCAAGCGCCACCGGCCATTTCCGGAAGATAAGCACCGACCAGACAAGCGCCACCGCCGCTGGAATCGCCCCCAGATAGCCAATCGCCGACATCGACAGGTGCAGGCTGATCTGATTTCCCAGCAGCGCGCCCGCGCCAATCCCGAGATTGAATATCCCCGAGAAGAGCGCCATCGCCACGTCCGTTGCGTCCGGCGCCAGCGCCAGCACCTTAACCTGCATGCCGAGACCAATGATCATGATCGCGATGCCCCAGAAGACGCTGAGGATAGCCAGGGTATTCTCGCCGCCGGAGGCGGGCATCAGCAGCACAAGGCAGGCCAGCAGCAGGCCGATTGCTCCGCTGACGAGCGCGGAGGCGTGCTGGTTGCCGAGCTTGCCGAAAACAACGCTGCCGATAATCCCCGCACCGCCCAGAATGAGCAGCAGCACGGTGGCAAAGTTCGCGCTAAATCCGGCAACCGTCTGCACGAACGGTTCGATATAGCTGTACGCCGTGTAGTGCGCCGTTACCACGATAACCGTGAGCAGATAGAGGCTCATCAGCGCAGGGCGACGAACCAGCAGCGGCAGGCTTTTTAGCGAGCCGGAATGCTCGCTCGGCAGCTTAGGCAGCAGCTTGACGAGGCAAACGAGGGTGATCAGCGCCCCCATCCCGATGGCGAAAAACGTGGTGCGCCAGCCAAAATACTGCCCGACGATACGGCCAATCGGCAGCCCCAGCACCATCGCCAGCGCCGTGCCGGTGGCAATCAGGCTCAGCGCCTGGGCGCGCTTCCCGGCGGGCGCAAGGCGAATGGCCAGCGACGCCGTAATCGACCAGAACACCGCGTGCGCAAAGGCAATGCCCACGCGGCTTATCACCAGCACCGTGAAATTCCACGCCATAAACGACAGCACGTGGCTGGCGATAAACAGCACAAACAGCCCGATCAGCAGCCTGCGGCGCTCCATCTGGCTGGTCAGGAGCATAAACGGCAGCGACATCAGCGCCACCACCCAGGCGTAGATGGTCAGCATAATGCCGACCTCCGCCGTCTCCATCTGGAAGCTTTGCGCAATATCCGACAGCAGCCCGACCGGGACAAACTCGGTGGTGTTGAAGATAAAGGCGGCGATGGCGAGCGTGACCACGCGTAGCCACGCGACCCTGCGGGAAACCGTGTTCATTGTCATAGGGAGTATTTAGGCCTGGTTGATGAAAGGACGAGGAGACGATCTTAAAGCCTTAAACGGCTAAAACTCAATCATTATGTGACGAAGATCTCAATATTTGCCCGTTCCCGGCGCTGGCGGCGCGCGGTGTTTTCCGTGAAGATAAAGAACGACACAATAAAAAAGGCGATATAAGCATGCAGGAAATTGATTTCTATCTGGTTGATGCCTTTAGCGACAGGGCCTTTAGCGGCAACGCGGCGGCGGTGTGTCCGCTGGAGGAGTGGCTCCCGGACGAGACGCTTCTGAAAATGGCGCAGCAGCATAACCAGTCTGAGACGGCCTTTTTCGTGCGCACGGACGGCGGGTTTGAGCTGCGCTGGTTCACCACGCTGTATGAGATTAATCTCTGCGGCCACGCTACCCTTGCGGCGTCGCACGTTATCTTTGAATACCTTGACTACCCGCATACTGAAATCGTCTTCTCGACGCGCTTCGTCGGTGAGCTAACCGTTAAGCGCAGCGGCGACTGGCTGACACTGAACTTCCCGGCGTGGGAGACGCAGGCTGTGGACAATCCGCCCGCGCTGCTGTTCAGCGCGCTGGGTATTGATAGCGCCAAAGAGGTGCGCGTCGGTCGTGACTACATGGTGGTGCTGGAAAGCCAGCGGCAGGTAGAGGCCCTGACGCCGGATATTTCTGCCATGGTTCCGCTGGATAAAATGGTCTGCGTGACCGCGCCCGGCGAGGATGATGATTTCGTCAGCCGCTTCTTCTGCCCGGGCGAGGGCGTGCCGGAAGATCCGGTGACGGGATCCACGCACAGCATGCTGATCCCGTACTGGAGCGCCAGGCTCGGCAAAACGCTGCTGAATGCCCGCCAGGTTTCAGCCCGCGGCGGGGAGTTGCGCTGCGAGTTGAAGGGCGACCGCGTGCTGATTGGCGGGCAGGCCACGCTGTACCTGAAGGGCAAAATCTTTCTTCGCAACGTTTAAGGTGAGGGCTGCCGCTCGTTCAGCAGGGCGATAAACGCTTCCAACTGGCGGGTCATGGCGCCGCGCCGCCACACCAGCCAGGTCGTGAGCCAGCGCCAGTTTTCCGCCAGCGGCCACGCCTCCACCTGATGATGCCCCGGCATGCTCTCCAGCATGGAGCGGGGCATCAGCGCAATCCCCGCGCCCGCAATCACGCAGGCCAGCATTCCGTGGTAAGACTCCATCTCATGTATGCGCCCCGGCGTGGCGCGATCGGCGTGAAACCAGCTTTCCAGATGGCGTCGATAGGAGCAGTTGGCGCGAAACGCGTAGACGTCGCTGCCGCTCACCTCCGTCGCGCGGGAAACCGCCGCGTGCCCCGCGGGCGCGACCAGCATCATCTCTTCCCGATAGACCGGCATCCCGTCTAGCTCAGGGTGCGACAGCGGCCCGTCAACAAAGGCCGCGCTCAGCGTCCCCTCCAGCACGCCGTCGATCATCGTGCCCGACGGCCCGGTGGAGAGGGCAAACTGAATGCGGGGATAGCGCTGGTTAAACTGCGCCAGGCTTTCCGGAATACGCACGGCGGCGGTGCTTTCCAGCGCGCCCAGCGAAAACAGCCCCTGCGGCTCGTCCCCGGCCACGACCATGCGCGCTTCGTCGACCAGCGCCAGGATCTGCTTGCTGTAGCGCAGGAAGTTATGCCCGGCGGGAGAAAGCCGCAGGCGCTGGTTCTCGCGAATAAACAGCTCTACGCCGAGATCGGCCTCAAGCTGGCGGATGCGGGTCGTCAGGTTGGACGGCACGCGATGCACCTTCTGCGCCGCCTGGGTGATGCTTCCGGTCTGCGCCACCGCGTTAAACATTTCAAGCTGGGTTAAGTCCATAGCATTCTCGATTCGTGAATAAGGTGGTTAGTATTATTCATTTTTAAGAAATAGCAGAGTAGGCCACACTTAATCAACTCTTACTGCGTGGAGACAATAATGACCTATTCATCTGCAACACATGCACTCTCTGTTAACCCGGCAACGGGGGAAACCCTGGCCGCTTACCCGTGGGCCACTTCTGATGACGTCGAGCGCGCGATTGCGCGGGCCGACAGCGGCTATCGCCAGTGGCGTACCGAGAGCGTCCTGCGCCGCGCGCATAAGCTGCGCGACGTCGGCGCGGCGCTGCGCCATCGCGCCGAAGAGATGGCGCAGATGATGTCGCGCGAAATGGGCAAGCCGATTTCGCAGGCGCGCGCCGAGGTCACGAAATCCGCCAACCTGTGCGACTGGTACGCCGAGCATGGCCCGGCGATGCTGCAGGCCGAGCCGACCTTGGTCGAAAACCAGAACGCGGTGATAGAGTACCGCCCGCTTGGGCCAATTCTCGCCGTTATGCCGTGGAACTTCCCGCTGTGGCAGGTGCTGCGCGGCGCGGTGCCGATTCTGCTGGCCGGTAACAGCTACCTGCTGAAACACGCCCCGAACGTACTCGGCTCCGCCGAACTTATTGCGCAAATCTTCGCGGACGCGGGCGTCACAGAGGGCGTGTTCGGCTGGGTGAACGCAACCAACGAGGGCGTGAGCCAGGCGATTAACGATCGCCGCATCGCGGCCATTACCGTTACCGGCAGCGTGCGCGCGGGGGCGGCGATTGGCGCGCAGGCGGGGGCCGCGCTGAAAAAATGCGTGCTGGAGCTGGGCGGGTCCGATCCGTTTATCGTCCTCAACGATGCCGATCTCGAACTGGCGGTGAAGGCGGCGGTGGCCGGTCGCTACCAGAACACCGGGCAGGTGTGCGCCGCGGCGAAGCGCTTTATCGTGGAAGAGGGTATCGCCGGGCGCTTCACCCAGCGCTTTGTGGAGATGACCGCGGCGCTGAAGATGGGCGCGCCGGACGAGGAGGAAAACTACCTTGGCCCAATGGCGCGTTTCGATCTGCGCGACGAGCTGCATCAGCAGGTGCAGGCTACGCTGGCGGAAGGCGCAGCGCTGCTGCTGGGCGGGGAGAAAATGGCCGGTAGCGGTAACTACTACGCGCCGACCGTACTGGGGAACGTCACCCCGGAGATGACCGCGTTCCGCCAGGAGCTGTTCGGCCCGGTGGCGGCGATAACCATTGCCAAAGACGCGGCCCACGCGCTGGCGCTGGCAAACGACAGCGACTTCGGGCTGTCCGCGACCGTCTTTACCGCCAGCGCGGATCTGGCGGATAAATTCTCCCGCGAGCTGGAGTGCGGCGGCGTGTTTATCAACGGCTACAGCGCCAGCGATGCCCGCGTGGCGTTTGGTGGCGTGAAGAAGAGCGGCTTCGGGCGCGAGCTTTCGCACTTCGGCCTGCACGAGTTCTGCAACGTGCAAACGGTGTGGAAAGACCGCGTTTAAGCGCATGCCGGGCGGACAGGTTATCCGCCCGGTGCAATCCCCCGCCTGTCATGTAACTGCAATGGTTCTGTCATTTTCGTTTCGTAGACTCTCCGCGTCTAACGTATTGTTACCGAAAGAAAATTATGAACCTAACGCAAATTTTTCGCCGTATTGCGCAGCGCATCGTTCCCCGTCGGTTTGGCCTCCTTGCCGGCATCTTCTGTATTATCGGGCTTTTCTCCGCGCTTCAGCTCTCCTCATCCTTCCTGCTGACCGCCTCGCTGCGGGAGGCCCAACGCAACGAACGTCATAATCAGCTCGCCTGGCAGCAGCAGAACAGGCTGGATCAGGCGCGCGTTTCGCTGCTGGCGGCAAGCGATCTGCTCAACCGCTCCGGCGTTTACTTTATGCAGGACAAAGAGACGGGCTCCGAGGGAAGCTGGCATAGCCTGATGGACGACGCGCAGAACGCGCTGGCGGATTCTCATCGGGCGTGGGAGGCGTGGCTGACGCTGAACCCGGTTAAGGACGAGGCGCTGGTGAGCAGCTATCAGCTGTTTTATGGCGCGATTCAGGAGCAGGCGGAAGGGCTGGTGAAATCAAATTCGATCGACGCGTTCTTTGCCGTACCGGCCCAGGCGTTTCAGACCGACTTTAACGATAACTACGCCCGCTACCAGCAGGCCAGCGAGAAGCGAGCGATGCAGGGGCGCCAGACGCTCACCGAGGGGCTATCCCGCCTGCAAACCCTGTTCCTGTTTGCGCCGCTGGTGCTGCTGGCGATCGCCATTGCCGTGTGGTTTGGCATGGCGAAGTGGGTCATTACGCCGCTGCGCCGTCTTATCGCACACATCAACCAGCTTGCCGCGGGCGATCTGTCCGGCACGCCGCCAGGCGTGGTGCGCTTTAACCGCGAAATTGACCAGCTTCACGGCAGCATTTCCACCATGCAGAACGGGCTACAGCAGCTGGTGACGCAGGTGAGCGAGGCGTCGGCGTCGATGGTGGAAAACATCGGGGCGCTGGCGGAGGGTAACCAGAAGCTGTACCAGCAGTCGGCGCGCCAGGCAAAAGAGCTTAGCGACGTCACGGCGCATATTGCCGCGCTGGAAACCCACGTCGAAGGCAATACCGGCTACGCGAAGCTCGCCAGCACGCGGGCGGACGAAGCGCGGCAGGCCGCCGCGGGCGGCGATCGGATGATGTCCACCGTGAATGCCTCAATGCAGACGATCGTCGACCGATCCTCGGAAATGCGCGGGATCGTGGCGATGATCGACAACGTGGCGTTTCAGACCAACATTCTGGCCCTGAACGCCGCGATTGAAGCGGCCCATGCGGGAAACCAGGGGCGAGGCTTTGCGGTGGTGGCAAAAGAGGTGGGGCTGCTGGCAAGAAAGAGCAGCCACTCCACGCAAACCATTCAGGAGCTGATTAACCACTCCCTGCAGGGCATCGAAGACGGCTCGAAGGCGGTGAACCGCATGGAGGACAATCTGCAGCAGGTCACCGCGCTGGTGGCGAACCTCAGCGGCCTGCTCAATGAGATCTCCGCGGCGACGCAAAGCCAGGGAGAGAGTATTCATCAGATGACGCGCCAGCTTCACTCCCTGAACCAGGTCTCGCACCAGACGGACGCGCTGGTGTCAGAGGCGTCGGCAGCCTCAACGCGCCTGCACCAGAAGTCGGATCTGCTGCTGCGGGCCGTTTCGCGTTTTCGCCTGCCCGCCTGACGCAACGCGGCGGCGTCTGTTATACTCGCAGCCCGTTTTTAGCCTGAGGGCAAGGAGCAAAGTGTGGCTGCGGTCATTCATAATGAGATGCTGGATGAAATTCTGGCGCAGGTGCGCCCGTTACTGGGGCAGGGCAAGGTGGCGGACTATATACCCGCGCTGGCTTCCGTCAGCGGGGAAAAGCTCGGCATTGCCATTTGCACCGTTGACGGCCAGCGCTTTCAGGCGGGCGACGCGAGCGAGCGTTTTTCCATTCAGTCGATCTCGAAGGTGCTGAGCCTGGTCGCGGCGATGCGTCAGTATGATGAAAACGAAATCTGGCAGCGCGTGGGCAAAGATCCTTCCGGCCAGCCGTTTAACTCGCTGCTTCAGCTTGAAATCGAGCAGGGCAAGCCGCGCAATCCGTTCATTAACGCGGGGGCGCTGGTGGTGTGCGATATGCTGCAAAGCCGCCTCAGCGCGCCGCGCCAGCGGATGCTGGAAATTGTGCGCCAGCTTTCCGGCGTGCAGGACATTGCCTACGATCCGGTGGTGGCCCGCTCCGAGTTCGAGCACTCCGCCCGCAACGCGGCCATCGCCTGGCTGATGAAGTCGTTTGGTAATTTCCATAACGACGTGGCGACCGTGCTGCAAAACTACTTCCACTACTGCGCGCTGAAGATGAGCTGCGTGGAGCTGGCGCAAACCTTCCTGTTTCTCGCGCATCAGGGCCATGCCCCCCATCTGTCGCAGGAAGTGGTCTCCTCGATGCAGGCGCGCCAGATCAACGCCCTGATGGCGACCAGCGGCATGTATCAGAATGCCGGAGAGTTCGCGTGGCGCGTCGGCCTGCCGGCAAAATCCGGCGTCGGCGGCGGCGTTGTGGCGATCGTGCCGCACGAGATGGCTATCGCCGTCTGGAGCCCGGAGCTGGACGAAACGGGCAACTCTCTGGCGGGCGTCGCGGTGCTGGAACGTCTCACCCAGCGGCTGGGGCGTTCGGTCTACTGATGTCTGATCTTGATCCTCTTTTTGCGCGCCTGGCGCGTTCGACGTTCCGCTCGCGCTTTAAGCTTGGCGTAAAAGACCGCCAGTACTGCTGGGACAAAGGGGCGGAAACCATTGACCAGCACGCGGCGGACTTCGTGGCTAAGCGCCTTGCCCCCGCGCATCCGGCCAATGACGGCAAGCAAACCCCCATGCGCGGCCATCCGGTCTTTATCGCGCAGCACGCCACCGCGACCTGCTGTCGCGGCTGCCTCGCGAAGTGGCACAATATTGCGCAGGGTGAGGCGCTTACCGCGCGGCAGCAGCGCTACGTCGTCAGCGTCATCCATCACTGGCTGGTGTTACAGATGAACAACCAGAATTGACGGCTGAACAAACGTGCCAAAGATGTGCTATAGATGCATGTAACCTTTTATTAACCATGCTGGCGACCGCAATAATTGCCATAAGTGATTATGTGGAAAAAATAATTAATGGGGCCTGCTATCTCTTCGTTTACGCTTTTTCAACCTGAGAACGCACTGCGTAACGCGGTGGGCGTTTTCGTTTTTACCACGCTGTTTTATTTCATCGGGGCCGAGCTGCGCCTGGTTGAGGCGCTGTCGCTGTTCTGGCCGCTGAACGGCGTGATGGCGGGCATTTTTGCCCGCTACGCCTACCTGAACCGTCTGCGCTATTACGCCGTATCCTATGTCGCGATGCTGCTCTACGACGCGTTTACCACCAGCTGGGGGATGGCTTCCCTGGTCATCAACCTGTCCAATATGGTGTTTATAGTGACGGTTGCTCTGCTGGTGCTGCGCGACAAACGCCTGAGAAAAACGACGCCCGATCCCATTAACGCCCTGCGACTGTTCAATTACTGCCTGATCGCTGCGCTGCTTTGCGCGCTGCTGGGGGCTATCGGATCCGTGGGGATCGACAGCCACACCTTCTGGCCGCTGTTTGCCGACTGGTTTAGCGAGCAGTTTTCAACGGGCGTGCTGATTGTTCCGTGCATTCTGGCGGTAAAAATGCCAGCAGGGCGCATGCGCGTTCGTCCTGAACAGCTTCTGCCCGCGCTGGCGCTGGCGGTCTCGGTCGCCGCGTCGGTGGTGATTGGCGGTGCCGGAGCGCTAGCCTTTCCGCTGCCCGCGCTGATCTGGTGTGCGGTGCGGTATTCGCTTCCGACGACCTGCCTGCTGACCTTCGCGACCGGCGCGATCGAGGTGGTGCTGGTCGCGAACTCGGTGATCAACATTGCCGTTGAGGCGCCGCTTTCGACGCCGATGATGTTCTCCGCGCGCCTCGGGATTGCGACCATGGCGATTTGTCCGGTGATGGTTTCGGTGAGCGTGGCGGCGATCAACTCGCTGATCCATCAGGTTTCGCTGCGCGCGGACTATGATTTCCTGACCCACGTCTACTCGCGCTCTGGCCTGTATGAGGCGCTGAAGCAGGAGGAAGTCCACCGACATTCGCGTTTTCTCACGGTCATGCTGCTGGATATCGACTATTTCAAAAGCATCAACGATAACTACGGCCACGAGTGCGGCGACCGCGTGCTGACGACCTTTGCCCAGAAGGTGCGGCAGGTGGTGGGGGATGACGGCATGGTGGCGCGAATGGGCGGCGAAGAGTTTGCCGTAGTAGTGAGCGCCGGGGACGCGCAGCACGGCTATGCGCTGGCGGAACGCATCCGCCACACGATAGCTAATCATCCCTTCACCTGGCGTCAGCAAACGATCTTTTTAACGGTCAGCATCGGGCTGGGCAGCGGAAGGGCCGCATCGTGGCAACTGACCGACGTCTTCAACACCCTGATGGCCGAAGCGGATGATTATCTCTATCGCTCGAAAAAAGCGGGGCGAAACCGCACCAGCGGTCGGCTGCTGGAAGAGGCTGAGATAGCCGATATCGACAGGAGCACGGAGCAGGTATAAACCCGCGCGGCATGACAACGGCTCTGCGTAAGCTACGCTTTTACAAAAGCCAGACGCAAGGAGTCGCCATGAGATCACCTGAAATACCCGCCAATGAAAAAGAACGTCTGGAAGCGCTGCATCAGACCGGGCTGCTCGAGCCCGGCGCGTCGCCCGCCTTCGATCGCCTCACGCGGCTCGCCAGACGGGTCTTTCAGGTCCCGCTGGCGATGATCAATCTGTTAGACGAACACACCCTGATTGTTAAATCTGCCGACGGCAGCGCGCCGGAAACGGTGCCGCGCAATATCTCATTCTGCGGCCACACGATCCTCTGCGAGGCGCCGCTGGTGGTGGAGGACATGCTTCGGGACGATCGCTTTGCCGATAATCCGCTGGTGGCCGGTGAGCCTGGCGTGCGTTTTTACGCCGGGTTCCCGCTGCGCCTGCGCGACGGGGCCAGCGTCGGGTCGCTTTGCCTGATTGACTTCCGGCCCCGGACCTTTAGCGCTGACGATCTCGCGGTGTTAAGCGACCTCGGCGCGCTGGCGGAAAACGAATTTGCCGCCGTCAGCGCGGCGACGACCGACGATCTGACCGGGCTTTTTAACCGCCGCGGTTTCAATCTGTTTGTCCAGTTCACCCTCTCATCGGCCAGGCGTCGGGCGGAGCCGCTGACCCTGGGCTGGCTTGACCTGGACCACTTCAAATCGATCAACGATCTTTACGGCCACGAAGAGGGCGACAGGGCGCTGAAGGTGATGGCCTCATTAATGCGGGCCTCCTTCCGCGAGGCCGATCTGCTGGTCCGTTTCGGCGGGGATGCGTTCGCGATCCTGTTTGCGGATACCGACGAGAAGGGCGCGTGGATAGCGATGCAGTATCTCGTTGAGCAGGTTGAGGCCTACAACGCGCGCAGGCTGCATCCGTGGACGCTGGCCTTTTCGTGGGGCGTTAGCGAATTTGACCATCAGGGCGATGACGTTCAGCAGTGGCTGAAATGCGCCGACGAGAATATGTATGCCATGAAGCAGCAGCGCCACGGTGCGGCTTAACAGTTTTTATAACTGTTTTTCACAATGACGCGATGAATTGATCAAAACAGGGTTCCTGGTCGAAATGTTTTGATAAGTTATTACACCAATTGCATCAGGCTGTATGACTAATCAATCAAGGAACCCATTGTGAACACACTCAACCGTCGTGATTTCCCCGGTGCTCTCTACCCTGAACGTATCATTCAGTTTGGTGAAGGCAACTTTCTGCGCGCGTTTATCGACTGGCAAATTGACCTCTTAAATGAACATACCGATCTCAACGCGGGCGTGGTGGTTGTGCGCCCCATTGACAGCGACTTCCCTCCGTCGCTCAGTACCCAGGACGGGCTCTACACCACGATTATTCGCGGGCTGAATGATAAAGGCGAATCGGTGAGCGACGCGCGGATTATCCGCTCCGTTAACCGCGAAATCAGCGTCTACAGCCAGTACGATGAATTTCTCAGGCTCGCCCACAACCCCGAGATCCGCTTTGTTTTTTCCAACACTACGGAAGCGGGCATTAGCTATCACGCGGGCGATCGTTTCGAAGACGCGCCTGCCGTCAGCTATCCGGCGAAGCTTACGCGCCTGCTGTACGAGCGCTTCAGCCATTTTGACGGGGCGAAAGACAAAGGCTGGATCATCATTCCGTGCGAGCTGATTGATTACAACGGCGAGGCGCTGCGCGAGCTGGTGATGCAGTACGCGCGGGAGTGGGCGCTGCCGGCAGCATTTACGCAGTGGCTCGAGGAGGCAAACTGCTTCTGCTCCACGCTCGTCGACCGCATTGTGACGGGCTATCCGCGGGACGAGGTGGCCGAACTCGAAGCCTCGCTCGGCTACCACGACGCGTTCCTCGACACCGCGGAACACTTCTACCTGTTTGTCATTCAGGGGCCCGCGTCGCTCGCGCAGGAGCTGCGGCTAACGGAGTTTCCGCTCAACGTGCTGATCGTCGACGACATCAAGCCGTACAAAGAGCGCAAGGTGGCCATTCTGAACGGGGCGCACACGGCGCTGGTGCCGGTGGCATATCAGGCGGGGCTGGACACGGTAGGAGACGCCATGAACGATGCCCAGATGTGCGCTTTCGTGGAGCGGGCTATCTACGAGGAGATTATTCCCGTGCTGGACCTGCCGCGCGACGAGCTGGAATCCTTTGCCAGCGCGGTCACCGGACGTTTTCGCAACCCGTATATCAAGCACCAGCTGCTGTCGATTGCGCTCAACGGCATGACCAAATACCGCACGCGCATACTGCCGCAGCTGCTGAAGGGGGCTAAGGGCGGGAAATTACCGGCCCGGCTGACCTTTGCGCTGGCGGCGCTGATGGCCTTCTACCGCGCAGAGCGTAACGGTGAGCGCTATCCGGTTCAGGACGATGCGCACTGGCTCGAGCGTTATCAGCAGCTGTGGGCGCAGCATAATGACGGCCAAATCAGCACCCGAGCGCTGGTGCTGGCGGTGCTGAGCGTAGAGGAACACTGGGGTGAAGATCTCACCCAGGTGAACGGGCTGGTTGACCAGGTGACGCGCGATCTCGATGCGATTCTGCTTCAGGGGATGCGTGACGCGGTAAAACCGCTCTGCTAATTAAGAGGTGTGATGAAGGGGACGGTCAGCGCATGACGTCCCTTTTAAAAAGCACAGCATTAGTTACAACATACTAAATGCCCCTTTTTTAAAAAGAGACCTCGGCATCGTGCGGTTTTCGCTAAACAGTAGATAAATGGCAAACTTTCATTAACAAGCTTGCAACCGTGATGGCGATCACGTTTAATAGTCGCGCTCTTTATCTTTCCTGAAGCTGACTATGATTGTTCGTCCCCAACAGCACTGGCTACAACTGATTTTCGTCTGGCACGGCTCGGTCCTGCCGAAGATTTACACCCGACTGCTGCTCAACTTCCTGCTTTCCATTGCCGTGATCGCGATGCTGCCGTGGTATACCTCGCTCGGCATCAAATTCACCGTCGCCCCGTTCAGCATTCTCGGCGTGGCCATCGCTATTTTCCTCGGCTTTCGCAACAACGCCTGCTATTCGCGCTACGTTGAGGCAAGGCTGCTGTGGGGGCAGCTGATGATAGCGGCTCGGTCGCTGTTTCGCGAGGTAAAAAACACGCTGCCGGACGATCCGCACCTCGGCGAATTTGTCCGCATGCAAATCGCGTTCGCGCACTGCCTGCGGATGACGCTTCGCCGCCAGCCTCAGGCGGAACGGCTGTCAGGGTATCTCTCCGAGGAAAATCTCAGCAGGGCAATGGCGGCAAGTTCTCCGGCAAACCGCATTCTGCTGATGATGGGCGAGTGGCTGGCCGTGCGGCGGCGGGAAGGGCAGCTTTCGGATATCCTTTTCCACAGCCTCAACAACCGCCTCAACGATATGTCCGTGGTTCTCGCCGGGTGCGAGCGCATCGCCAACACGCCGGTGCCGTTTGCCTACACGCTGATCCTCCACCGCACGGTTTACCTGTTCTGCATCATGCTGCCGTTCGCGCTGGTCGTGGACCTGCACTACATGACGCCGTTTGTCTCTGCGCTGATCTCCTACACCTTTATCTCGCTGGACACGCTGGCGGAAGAGCTGGAAGATCCGTTCGGCACGGAAGACAACGATTTGCCCCTGGACGCCATCTGCAACGCAATGGAGCGGGACCTGCTGCAGATGAACGACGAAGAGCAGATCCCCGAGCGCATCGTGCCGGACAAGCATTATCAGCTGACGTAGCGGGCGTTCCATTCGTCGCGGGTAATTTCCCACAGCTCGGAATCCAGCAGCCCGCTAACGTACGGTTTCTTTTCCGTGCGAACCAGCCGCATGCCGCTGCTGGCAGAGATGCGCTGGGAGCGGGCGTTGGCCGCCGCCTTTGGCGCGCGCAGCACCGGCTTGTTCAGGGTATTAAACCAGAAGTCGGTTGCCGCAATACTCGCTTCGCGCATGTAGCCTTGGCCCTGAAACGCCGGTGCCAGCCAAAATCCGCGGTTGTTATCCTCGACGTCGTACAGGCAGATGATGCCCATCAGCTCGTCGGGGGCGTCCTTCCGGCGAATGCTCCAGAACCAGGCGATGCCTTTTTCCATATCCGGCAGCGCAACGTTATTGACGTAGTTTTCAGCGCCATCGTCCGGGTAGGGCCACGGCACGGATGACACCATATAGCGCACAATTTCCCAGTGCGGATAGCGCTGCTGGATCTGCGGCGCGTCGTCCGCCGTCAGCG
Organism: Enterobacter sp. KBR-315C3_2022; assembly: GCF_041399425.1. Classification (NCBI taxonomy): domain Bacteria; kingdom Pseudomonadati; phylum Pseudomonadota; class Gammaproteobacteria; order Enterobacterales; family Enterobacteriaceae; genus Enterobacter; species Enterobacter sp. KBR-315C3_2022. The sequence continues at coordinate 67,086 of NZ_JBGKEB010000013.1, read as the reverse complement.
GCTTGAGCACCAGGCGCTCCGTCTTCAGCGTGGGTATCGTCATCTGCAATTCTCCATTTTCGTTCTGCCTTCTGGTATGTTGATTATTAACACAATCTCCGCGAGCCTGCTGATTTTCATTGGCTTACGCAACATCGAGGACAACATGAACGTAACAATCAGAGCGCTGCGCGCAGAAGATTATTCCCGCTGGCGTCCGCTGTGGGACGGCTATACCCGTTTTTACGGCTGCGACCTGGACGAATCCGTCACCGCCTGTACGTGGGAAAGGGCGCTGAACCCGCATTCATCGCTGTTTTGCCGGGTAGCGGAAATCGACGGCAAGGTGATTGGCTTCGCCCTTTGCGTGCTGCATGAGGGGACCTGGTCAACGGCGCCGATCTGCTATCTGGAAGATCTGTTTGTCGATGAAGCCGCGCGCGGCGCGGGTGCCGGTCAGGCCCTCATCGACGCGCTGATAGCGGAAGGCAAAGGCGAAGGGTGGTCGAAGCTGTACTGGGTAACGCGCGAGAGTAACCCGGCGCGCAAGCTGTACGATCGTTTCGGCGAAGCCGACGACTACGTTCGCTACCGCATTTCGCTTTAAGGCCCGCGCGCGGGTTTGTATCACACTGTATCTGCGTCTGAGATACATACACAGCCTTGCAAAAAGGGCGCTTTCGCACATATCCGCTATACAAAAAACTGGTGTTATATCCCCGTGAACTTAACGCAATCGGAGATAACACCATGTTTAGCAAACTTGCTTCCTCAACGCTGGCTTTAACCGTTTCACTGGGTACCGTCATGTCCTGCCAGGCCGAAGCGACGGGCAACGATTTCGCGGCCGCGTTTAGCCAGGTCCATCAGATAAGGGCGGGCGTTCTCAACGTCGGCTACGTCGATATTGGCCCGAAAGACGGACAGCCGGTGATCCTGCTGCACGGCTGGCCGTATGACATTCACAGCTACGCGGACGTTGCGCCCGCGCTGGCGGCGAAAGGCTATCGCGTGATTGTTCCTTCGCTGCGCGGCTACGGCACCACGCGCTTCCTGTCGGATAAAACGCCGCGCAACGGGCAGCCTTCGGCGCTGGCAAAAGACGTTGTTGACCTAATGGACGCCCTGAACATCAGGCAGGCGGTCTTTGCCGGATACGACTGGGGCGCCCGCACCGCTGACATCGTGGCGGCGCTGTGGCCGGAGCGCGTGAAGTCGCTGGTCTCGGTAAGCGGCTACCTGATCGGCAGCCAGGCGGTGGGCAAACAGCCGCTGCCGCCGAAAGCGGAACAGCAGTGGTGGTATCAGTTCTATTTCGCGACCCCGCGCGGCGCGGCTGGCTATGCCAAAAATACCCATGATTTTGCCCGCCTGATTTGGTCCCAGGCCTCTCCGGACTGGACATTCAGCGACGCGACCTTCAACGCCAGCGCTAAATCGCTGGATAACCCCGACCACGTAGCGGTGACCCTGAGCAACTACCGCTGGCGTTTGGGGCTGGAAAAAGGCGAACGCAAATACGACGGCTACGAGCAAAAGCTCGCCGCGCTGCCGAACATCACCGTTCCGACGATTACCCTTGAGGGCGGGAATAACGGCGCGCCGCATCCCGCGCCGCAGGCCTACGCCAGCAAATTCACCGGCAAATACGAGCACCGCACCCTCGGCGCGACAGTGGGCCACAATCCGCCTCAGGAAGATCCGCAGGATTTCGTGAAGGCGGTGATCGACGCTGACAGGCTCTGAAATGTGCTATTTTCAATCCGTTACCCATCATTCAGGAGCCTGCGGTGGAGCATATTGATCATATCCTTGTCGTCGATGACGACAGGGATATTCGCGAACTGATCGTGGATTATCTTGTGAAGTCCGGCTATCACGCCTCGGGCGCGGCCAACGGCAAAGAGATGCGCGCGGTGCTTGAGAAGCAGCATATCGACCTCGTCGTGCTGGACGTGATGATGCCCGGCGACGATGGCCTGACGCTGTGCCGACAGCTTCGCAGCAGCAGGCATAAAGATTTGCCGATCCTGATGCTGACGGCGCGCAACGAAGACACCGACCGCATTCTGGGGCTGGAAATGGGGGCCGATGACTACGTGGTGAAACCCTTTGTGGCCCGCGAACTGCTGGCGCGCATCAAGGCCATTCTGCGCCGTTTTCGCACCATGCCGCCCAACCTTCAGGTGACGGAAGCGGGGCGGCTGGTGATGTTCGGCGACTGGCAGCTCAACACCGTGGCCCGCCATCTTATTGATAACGAGGGGATGATCGTCGCGCTCAGCGGCGCGGAATATCGGCTGCTGCGCGTGTTCCTCGACCATCCTCAGCGCGTGCTCACGCGCGATCAGCTGCTTAACCTGACCCAGGGTCGGGACGCCGAGCTGTTTGAGCGCTCCATCGACCTGCTGGTCAGCCGCGTCCGCCAGCGTCTGAATGAGGATGCGCGAACGCCGGCCTACATCAAAACCGTGCGCAGCGAAGGCTACGTCTTTACGATGGCAGTGACGATCGTCGAGGCCAGCGAATGAGGTTCTGGCCGCGCTCCCTGCTGGCTCGGCTGCTGATCGTGGTGCTGCTCGGGCTTATTCTGGCAAACCTGCTGAGCCTGACGTTGGTCATGGTGGAGCGCACGCGCAGCGCCCGCAACGTGATGCTTGGAAACTTGGAATATGACGTGGCGACCAGCGTGGCCATTCTCGATCGGCTGGCCGCAGGCGAGCGGCCCCAGTGGCTGGACAGGCTCCAGCGCGGCAACTATCGCTACGTGCTTGGCCCCGGCGAGCCGGGAGCCGCCCCGCAGGATAAGCGCTCGCAGGATGCGATCCGCACCTTGACCGATACGCTTTCCCCGCGCTATCCGCTGACCTTTACCGCCGTTCCCGGACCGGTTTCGCACATTCAGGCGCACCTCAGGCTTAGCGACGGCGAGCCGCTGACTATCGACCTCGTTCCCCGGATGCCGCCCGTCGCCAGCTGGCTGCCCGTGGTCCTGGTGCTACAGCTGCTGCTGGTTGCCATCTGCTCCTGGATCGCCGTTCGCCAGGTGGTGCGGCCCTTATCGCAGTTTACCCGCGCGATAGATTCCCTCGACCCGGCGGCGCATTCGCCGATGAGTGAAAGGGGCCCGTCCGAGGTTCGCCGGGCCGCGCATGCCTTTAACGCCATGCAGTCCCGCATACAAACCTACCTACGCGAGCGCGCCCAGATTCTGGCCTCGATTTCTCACGACCTGCAAACCCCCATCACGCGCATGAAGCTGCGGGTGGAAATGACGGAAAGCCCAGAGCTACGCGACAAGCTGCTGAACGACCTCGATAGCATGTCGCGCCTGGTGCGGGAGGGGATTGCGTATGCCCGGTCATCAGAATCTCTTGAAGAGACCTCGCTCAAAATGGAGCTGAACGCCTGGATCAACAGCATCGCCAGCGACTATCAGGACATAGGTAAAAACGTGCAGTTTCGTGCAGCGGACGATCGTCTCCCGGTAGTAACCCGACCGCAGGCGCTGCGCAGGGTAATGACCAACCTGCTGGACAACGCGCTGAAATTTGGCGATTGGGCGGTCATCGCGCTGGAAAACCACGGCGACAGGATCGTGATTCACGTCACGGACAACGGGCCGGGCATTCCTGACGCGGAGCTGGAGGCGGTGCTGCAGCCGTTTTACCGCGTTGAAACCTCGCGCAATCGCGACACCGGCGGCACGGGGCTGGGGCTGGCGATCGCGGCGCAGCTGACCGCGCAGCTGAAGGGCACCCTGCGGCTGACGAATCGTCCGGAAGGCGGGCTGGACGTGGCGGTTACGCTCCCGCGCGAATAATTGTACGGCTTTGTATCCCGCCTAAGCAGGATACACGCGCAGACAAAACCCGCCTTTCCGAACACATCCGAGACACACCCGCACGGTGAAATGACGTCACTGCAACATCGCAGGTGACGTTTCCGTGAGGTCATTATGTTTCTGATAATTGCGTTTTTGGGCGGGATGGTGAGCCTGCTCAGCCCCTGTACGCTCCCCGTTATCCCTCTGCTGTTTGCCGGATTTCAGGGGCAGCGGCGGCATATTCTGGCGCTGCTTGCCGGAATGGTCGCCATGTTTACGCTGGTTGCGCTGGCCGTAACCGCGGCGAGCGACTGGATCGTCAATGCCACCCTGATTGGACGCTGGGTTGCCCTCATCGCCCTGGCCGCCGCGGCGCTGGCCCTGATATTTCCGTCCGTTGCCCAGCGGCTTGCCGGGCCTGCGGTCAGCGTCGGGAATTTACTCAATACCGGCAGCAGCAGGACGCGCGGCGTGACGTCCGCATTTTTAGCGGGCCTGGCCGTCGGGCTGCTCTGGTCACCGTGCGCGGGGCCTATTTTAGGCGCGATTTTTAGCCTCAACGTTGCCGGACATTCCGCTATCGCCAGCGGATCGCTGCTAGCGGCATACGGCGCCGGATGCGCGCTGATGCTGGGCCTGCTGGTTACCGGCGGGCGCAGGATAATGACGCCGCTGCGCGCAAAATCGGCGCTGATGGAGAGGTTGCGCCAGGGCGCGGGAGTCGTGATGCTGGCCGCCGTCGCGCTGAATGCCACCGGATTAACGTCGGTACTGAAGGGCGCGAACGGCGTGGCCGACAGGCTGGAGACCACGCTGCTCCGGCTGGCAAAACCCGCAACGCCCGCGGTGACGCTTCAGCCCGTTGCCGAGCCGGTGACCCGCAGCACCTTGCCGTCGTTGAGCGGGGGAACGGGCTGGCTAAACGGTGACCCTGTCACGTCTGAATCGCTGCGGGGCAAGGTCGTACTGGTTGATTTCTGGACGTGGGACTGCATCAACTGCCAGCATACGCTCCCGCACGTGCGCGACTGGGCGAATAAGTATCAGCAGCAGGGGCTGGTCGTGATTGGCGTGCATACGCCTGAATATCCCTGGGAAAAGCCGCTTTCGTCGGTTCAAAAGGCGATCGACAAATGGCAGCTGCCGTACCGCGTAGTGACGGATAACAACTACAGGATCTGGAGCGCATTTGGAAACCAGTACTGGCCCGCGCAATACTACTTCGATGCTAAGGGCCAGCTGCGCTACGCGTCGTTCGGCGAAGGAAACGAAGAGAAGCAGGAGCAGGTGATTCAACAGCTGCTGAAAGAGGCGCGCTCGTAGTTCACGGCTCGCGCCGCGCGACCATGAACAGGCGCGGGAAGGCCAGCAGTATCTGCCCGTTTTCCTGGAGCGGATACTGCTGTTCCAGCAGCGCATGGTAGCGCTGCAAAAAGTGCCTTTGCTCGCTTTCGCTCAGCTCCTGCAGCCACGGGCGCAGGCCGGTGGCGCTGACCCAGTCGATAATCGCCTGGTGAGACGTCATTTTATGGAAGTAGGTCGTCCGCCAGATATCAACGTCGCACCCGGCTTCCGTCAGAATATCGTAATAGGCATGCACGCCGGGGAGCGGCTCTCTGCCGCGATCCGGATAGCCTTGCTCAAGGGCCACTTCGCGCATGGCGACATGCGTCGGCTCAAGCCAGTTATCCGGCATCTGAATCGCCAGCACGCCGTTCAGGTGCAGCAGGGAGACCAGGTGCGGAAGAAGTTCGTAGTGGTCCGGGACCCACTGCAGCGAGGCGTTGGCGTAGATGAGGCTAAGGGGCTGTCCCGGCCTGTAGTGGCGAATGTCTGCCTCGACAAACTGGCAGTCCGGCAGCGCAGCGCGCGCCTGTTCCAGCATCGAAGGCGAGCTATCCACGCCGGTAACGTGCGCTGAAGGCCAGCGCTGTTTCAGCAGTGCCGTGCTGTTGCCCGGCCCACAGCCGAGATCGACAACCGCGCTCACCTCGTCCAGCGGGACTCTGGCCAGCAGCTCGGCGGCGGGGCGGGTGCGTTCGGCGCCGTACTGCAGGTAAAGAGAAGGATTCCAGTCGGCCATGATTTCTCTCCTTTATGCATCGTCCAGCAAGCATAGCACAGGCAGATACCCGCATCGGGGCAGGTATCTGAGAGCACGCGATTACATCAGACCTTTCAGCGCAACGTGGTACAGCAGCATGATGGTTTTGCCGTCGACGATAAGCCCAGTTTCGATGCCTTTAAGCGCCTCCTCGAGCGGCATTTCCAGCACCGCGATATCTTCCCCTTCAGCCTTAATCCCGCCGCCAGCGCCGGTTTTGTCCTGGGGATGGTACTCCGCCACGTAAAAATAGAGCTTCTCCGTCACCGAGCCGGGGCTCATGTACGCCTCAAAGATTTTCTCGACGCGCGAAACCTTAAAGCCGGTCTCTTCCTCGGCCTCCGCCCTGATGCGGCTTTCAGGATCCATGTTGTCCAGCAGTCCGGCTGCGGCCTCAATCAGATCGTCGGGATGGCCGTTGATAAACACCGGGAAGCGGAACTGTCGGGTCAGGATGACGGTTTTCCGATCGCGGTTATAAAGAAGGATAGTCGCGCCGTTGCCACGGTCGTAGACCTCGCGGCTTTGACGCTGCCATTCTCCCTCGCGGCGCTGCTGGTCGAAGGTATATTTTTTGAGGATGTACCAATTATCAGATAACACTTCGTCCGCGATAATGCGGATATCTGCACGTTTCGATTGCACGTTTGCTCCTCCTTACGTAGAGTAAGCATCATAAACAGCACTATCGTGCAATTTCAAGATAAAACATGCAATCTCAGGAAATCAGATGCTCACCAGCCAGCGAAAGCAATTAATCCTCGACAAACTGGACGCCGAAGGCCAGGTGCAGTCGAAAGCGCTCAGTCTTTATTTTGCCGTCTCTGAAGATACCATCCGCCGGGATTTGCGCGAGCTGGCGGCAGAAGGGCGATTGCAGCGCGTTCACGGCGGCGCGCTGCCTGCATCCGCTGCCGTGGCGCCGTTCGCCACCCGCCAGTCGCTGAGGCTGGACGCCAAAAGAAAGGTGGCGCAGCGGGGCGCGCAGCTGATCTCTCCAGGTCAGGTCGTGATGATTGACGGCGGCACCACCACGGCGGAGATGGTGGCGTTCCTGCCGCCCGACCTCCGTATTACGGTTATAACGCACAGCCCCAGCATCGCGCTTGGCCTGGTCGATCGGCCATTGGTTGAGGTGATTCTTATCGGCGGACGCCTGTATAAACACTCGATCGTTACCGTCGGCGCGGCGGCAGTTGAGAGCATCAATGCAATACATGCGGACATGTTTTTCATGGGCGTTACCGGCATTCACCCGGATGCCGGGCTGACAACCGGTGACTATGAAGAGGCGTGCATCAAACGGGCATTTTCAGGCAGAGCCGCGGAAACGGTCGTACTGGCCTCACCGGAAAAAATCAACGCAGCGTCTTCATTCGCGATCGGTGGCCTGTCCATGATAAACACCGTGGTGGTTGACGACGAGACGGACCCGGCCTGGATTGAGGCGATAAGAGAAAAGGGCGTTTCAGTGCTGAAAGCCACCTAATGAGGCGTGGCCGGATGTAACAGCGGATCATTGCTTTTGTTAATAATTTACTTGAGGATAGGTTTTGTTTAAGTTTTAGGCGATATACTAGGCCCGCTCATCTGAGTAAACCATTTCATTCATCGCGAGGTATTTCTATCGAAATCCAGTAAAAAGAGGGTTAGACATGTTAGGCAATATGAACGTATTTATGGCAGTTCTCGGAATGATTCTGTTCTTCGGCTTTATCGCTGCCTGGTTAAGCTATAAATGGGACGACTAATGAACGCTGAGTTTCCCCCACCTACGAAGCCTCTCGGATGATTTATTCGGGAGGCTTTTTCTTATGCCTTCAATCTGCCTCAGACTGCCAGTAAAGCGGTGAACCAAACGCGTCAACATAGTAATCGATAACCGCCCGCACGTTCAGCGGCGGATGACGGGTATTCGGGTAGAGTGCCGCGATGTGCTGCGGCTCGGTGTTGATGGACGCCTCCAGCTCGGGAAGCAGCGCGACAAGCTCACCGCGCTTCAGCCGGTCCTCAATCAGCCAGTCAGGAAACAGCACGATCCCCATCCCACCGAGTGCGGCAATCAGCAGCGTTTCAGCATTATTGGATGTCATCAGCGGCGAAACGGGATAGTGCACCCATTCCTCTCCGTGCCTGCGCAGCAGCCAGCGGTTGGGGCCTGACGAACCGCGATAGACCAGACATTTATGGCGCGCCAGCGCGTCAGGTGATTCAGGCGCGCCGTGCCTGCTGAGGTATTCCGGTGACGCGACAAGATGATAGAACTGCTGGCCAAACGCGCGCGCATGGAACGAGGAGTCCGTCAGCGTGCCAATACGAAAAATGACGTCAGCCGGGTCCCGGTGCGGGTCGATGTAATCATCGGTCAGCGTGAGCTCAATGCTGAGCCTCGGATATCGTTCCGCCAGGCCGGGGAGCGCGGGGGCCACGTGCCGCTGTCCAAAGAATACCGGTGCGTTTATGCGCACCAGTCCGGAAGGCTCAAGCGTTCTCTCGTTGAGCTCACGTCGCGCTTCCTCCAGGCTACCCGTCATGGCCCGCGCATAGCGGACAAAAAGATGGCCGCTTTCCGTCGGGATGATCGCCCGGGTATTGCGATAAAAGAGCTGTTGCCCGAGCGCGTCCTCTAACTGATGGATGACGCGCGATACCTGAGAGGCAGAGATGCCTTCCCGCCGTGCCACCACGGAGAAATTCTGCGTTTCATATACGTCTATAAAAATCAGCAGGGCGCGCATGCTGATATTTCCGGGCTCATTCATTAATGCATATCCTGCACAGGTGTTTAACGCATTATGGCATTTTTCTCATCCATGTTAAGGCGTAATCTTCTGCGCCTGAACAACGTGAGGCTAACTGCTATGCAACTGATACTGATACTAATCGTGATTGCCGGAGGGATGGGACTGTCCGTAGAGGCAGGATTGCTCGGGCCACTGGGTGGGAAGGTCGGTGACCTCTGGGCCACCTTTAGCGTTTTCGGCGTGGGCGCGGCGCTAACGTTTCTGCTGATGCTGTTTTTCAGCCCGCGCAACAGCCCGTCGTTTTTTGCGCAGCCTTCATGGCAGCTGCTTGGCGGCGTGCTTGGGCCGATTTACGTCATCATCCTGACCGTGGCAACGCCGGCCATCGGCATCGCCATGACCATGATCGGCATCCTGGCAGGCCAGATCTTCAAGAGCCTGATTATTGACCACTTCGGCCTGCTCGGTACGCCGCACAGGAAAATTGACGGTAAACGCATCATCGCGCTGATTTTTATCATCGCAGCGCTGGTTATGGTTGCACAAGGGTAGGGTAACGCTATGACAATTATCATGATTCTTCTCGCCGTCGTCGGTGGTGCCACGCTGAGTATCCAGGCCGCCATTAACAGCCAGCTGGGCAGCGCGGTCGGCGTATTCAAAAGCGCGTTCCTGACGTTTTCAGTCGGCGCGCTGGTAACGGGGCTGCTGATCTTTTTCTTCGAACCCAAACACGCGCTGACCCTGATGGACGTGCCGAAATGGCAGCTGCTTGGCGCAATGTTTGGCGTGCCGTACATCGTCATTATGGTGTTGGCCGTCCAGCGCATCGGCGCCGCAGTTGCAACGGTCGCCGTCATTTTTGGCCAGCTGACCATGAGCATGCTGATCGATAACTTCGGCTGGTTGGGCAATGAGTCGATCCCGTTCTCGATGAGCCGACTCGGCGCCATCGTCTGCCTGGGCATCGCGCTGTTCTTCATTTACGCCAGCAGCAGGTCAAAAGCAGTACCGGCGAAAAAGACAATGCGGCGGGTAGCGGCTGACAAAATCAGCTGATCCTGAGGACTTGGCTTTGAGGGTTAGGGATCTGACGGTTATCGGGTATGTATACGGGTAGCTGTCAGATTACCTTTAGCTTGAATTCGTCTGGGACTTTGGTCAGGATTAGGATTGAGAATTAGCTGTTATAATGTTAGTGCGCATAATGTATATTATGTTAAATGACGTTAACCATTAATAATGATGGGCCAACGACCCATGCTACAAGCCGCTCCCACTCTCTAAACATTGCGTTCTGCTCTGCCCTTCGTGCGCTGTGTAAAATCTGCATGTCGTTGGCGGTTATCCTGCACGAGATTTCACGTAGCGCACGCACAAAAAAGCCGACGCTGATGTCGAATTGTATTTCAGCGCCGCGCCTGTGTTCACGTATGTGCGCGTCAAGGTCGTTCCGAAAGCAGAAAATCTATCAGGGCTTTCACCCTTTTCGTTTTGCCCGCGTTTTTTGGGTAATAGAGATACACTGGCGGGTACGTTTTCCAGTAACTCTCCATCACGGGTAAAAACTGCTCTCTGTCGGGCTGCAGCTGCCAGATGGGCTCGAACAAGCGCCCAATTCCCAAGCCGCTGCGGATACCGTCCGCCATAACGTCGATATCATTGCTGATTAACTGTCCCGGCATCTCAAGAGTCAGCTGCTCTCCATGGTCGTTAAGGATCAGCGGCAGGATGCGGTTGTTGGTGATAAAACGATAGCCAATTAGCCGGTGATGACTGAGGTCTGCCGGCATTTCGGGTGTGCCATGCTCGGCGAGATAAGATGACGATGCATAAAGCCCTTCGCGAAACGGTTTCATTAGCGGACGCGCTACCACCCCACCCTCCAGAATATCGCCAAAACGTATCCCCAGGTCAAAACGTTCTTCGATGATGTTCACGGTACCGTCGTAGACCGAAATTTCCAGCTGAATGCACGGATATTGCTGGCAGAACGCGGCCATCGCGGGTTTAAGGATAAGCATATAGGCAAAGCGCGAGAGCGTGATCCTCACCACCCCCGAGGGCTCCCGGTTCTGGTCGCGAAGGCTTTCCAGTGAATTTTCCAGCGAGTCTACCGCGGCAGCGGTTTGCTCCAGCAGCAGCTGTCCGGTTTCCGTCAGCTCAATACGGCGAGTTGTGCGCAAAAAAAGCGGATGACCAATGTGCTCTTCCAGCAGCTTAAGCGCATTGCTGACGGATGGCGGCGTGATTTCAAGCTTCCTCGCAGCAGCCGAGATATTCCCTTCGCGCGCAATGCTCTGAAAGATGCGGATCTGATTATAAAGGGCGTTATTCATAGCGTTGCCTTAAGCAATAAACATCAGATTATTAAGTACAGGCTAAATATTCTTAAGTCAACGCTCTCCTAATCTTCTGCGCATGACGCCTCTATACTCTTCAAAAATGTTAAAACGAAAGCGAGGCCTGATATGAAAACACTTCCTCCCGTAGCGCTGGGCACGTGGTCATGGGGCATCGGCTTTGCCGGTGGCGACACCGTTTTTGGCAACCATCTCTCTGAAGCTCAGATGGCAGAGGTATTCACCACGGCCATGAGCAAGGGCCTGAACCTTTGGGATACCGCTGCGGTATATGGCATGGGTAGTTCCGAACGGGCGCTGGGCGCTTTAGTCCGTCAGTTCCCCCGCGAGGAGCTGATTTTATCAACCAAATTCACGCCGCAGATCGCCGACGAACGTTCGCCTCAGCCCGTTAGCGACATGCTGGAGGCAAGCCTCGGTCGCCTGGGCGTTGAAGAGATTGATCTCTACTGGATCCATAATCCTCTCGACGTCGAGAAATGGACGCCCGAGCTGATCCCACTCTTAGAAAGCGGTAAGGTCAAGCGCGTCGGCGTCTCTAACCACAACCTGGCGCAAATCAAACGCGCCAACGACATCCTAAATGCCTCCGGTTACGCCATCAGCGCGGTGCAGAACCACTACAGCCTGCTCTATCGCGCCTCTGAAGAGGCGGGCATCCTTGACTACTGCCGAGAAAATGACATTACCTTCTTTGCTTACATGATCCTGGAGCAAGGCGCACTGAGCGGTCGTTATGATTCGAATAACCCCATGCCTGCCGGGAGCGGCCGGGCCGAAAGCTATAACACCGTGCTGCCGCAGCTGGAAAAATTGACCGCGGCGATGAAAAGCATGGGCGCAGAGAGAAATGCCAGCGCTGCGCAAATAGCCATCGCATGGGCTATTGCCAAAGGTACCCTTCCACTCGTCGGTGCGACTAAAGTTCAGCACGTTCTTGATGCAGCCGACGCGGCAGAAATCCAGCTGAGCAATGAGGAAATCATCCTCCTGGAACGGCTCGCCGCAGAGACTGGCGTGGATACGCGCGGAGCCTGGGAAAAACCGATGCTGTAGCCCCCTATTATGCATTTTAACCTGACACGCCATACAGTCTTAAATATCCATCAACAACGCGTAACTTATTAAAATGAAAAATATTCTTATCGTGTCCGGGCATCCGGACCTTGCCCACTCTATTGCCAACGCCACCATTCTTGACGAGGTTGCTACCGCCCTGCCCGACGCCGACATTCGTCGTCTGGACTGGCTCTATCCGGACGGCAAATTAAAAATCGCTGCGGAGCAGGAAAGCCTGCTCCGGGCCGATGTGATTGTCTGGCAGTTCCCTTTTTCCTGGTATGGGCTGCCGGGGCTTATGAAGCAATGGCTGGACGAGGTCTTTGTTCACGGCTTTGCGCACGGCTCAACGGCGAAGCTGGGCGGCAAAAAGCTGATCCTCTCCTTCACCACGGGGGCACCGCAGGCGCTCTATACCGCTGACGGTTTCTTTGGCCATTCCATTGAAGAGTATCTTATTCCGTTCGAGACCACGGCCAGGCTGTGCAATCTTGAGCTGCTGGCGCCGGTTTATACCTGCGGCGTCAGCTACGCCGACCGGGACGCCGAGAAAATCGCCCGGCAAAAAACGCTCGCCCGTGAGCACGCTTCACGGCTTGTCGATCTGCTTAACGCCGTGAGTGAAAAACCCAGAGGGAGGAAAAGATCGCCGTGAAAAAGAGTCTTATGCTTTCAATGTGCATGCTGATAAGCAGCTCCGCTTTTCGCGCTTTCAACGGACAGGCTAATTATGATTCAGACACCATCCCTGAAAAGCGGGTACAGGAATGGAGTGTACGTGGAAATAGATGGGTAACCATGCCGCGCATATCGCGGTTAGTGACCTGCGGTTTAAGTTGGATGCATACCTGGATAAGGTCAAAAACATCCCTGAGCGTCATTTTTCCTGTGTTCATAGCCAATCCTGCTCTTGTGTCCTGTCACTCTGAATTCTATACACTATTCTCCGGTCAAAGGTAGTCCATTATTGCAATCACCTATAGCTTCTCGCTTCTGGTCTGTCGTCAGTACCTTCGCCCAAGAGCTTCCTGAAGCACTTCCTCGAATCCCAGGTCAGATGGCGTGAGTGATTGCGCCAACGTCAATACTCACCGCCCTTATATAAAAACTCAGCATCCGTGGCCCTGTATACTCATCGTAACTCGGCCACATTTCATTATTTCTCCATCAACCGTCATCAACCTTATTCAAATTACGGACACAGAATTAATTTAAATAAATAAGCACACAAGTGACGGCTATTCATTTAATAAACTAAAAACCATTGCGCAATATTAATCTCGATCGCATTTTATTATTGTGGGACGTTGTATTTATTATTTCCTGTGGTATACCTTAAGCAGATGTAAATAAGCGATGCATTTCTTACGCCTCACCCAGCACACAAATGCGGGGCATAGATTTCGTTTGCCTATAAGGAGAGAATATATGGATAAAGATACGCAATATAAAGCGCTCATGGATAAGGTGTTAAAAGGAACTCGCCATTTATCACAGAAAGGCGTGATAACGGAAAACTTACGCTTTGATGAACAGCAGCGGGAATTTATATCGGCTTCTATGGCGAGGGATGCCTGCGAAGAAGTTATACGCACGCTGGATTTTCATGAATCCTGCCAGCGCGCGGGCCTCGATGACGGTCGTCGCTACTGGTGCTTTCGCCAGAACGGGGAAATTATCGGGCTGACGGGATACCATTATCGCCTGTGGGACCACTCGGACATCGTCTGGTCAGCCTGGTTTGTCGCCGCCCCGCATGCCCCTGCGATGACGAAACTGGGGATGATTTATAACAACATGTACGTCTGCCTGACCCAAACCCGATTCCGCACAATGTACATTGAACTGCTGGGTAACGGCACAGACTCCAATATCTATAACATCTTTAAGGCCCTCGGATTGCAGGAGGTCGCCACCTTCCGCCATTTCCACGGCAAGAATAAAGATATGGTCGTAATGAAAATCGATCTTGACGCGCTTCGGGAATTTAGCAGGGAAGAATATGGTCTTAATACTTTATATTGAATCCGGTTCGGGCTCGTTAACCCTCGCACGAAATATACAGCTTGCGTTAACTCAGGACGGTATCGAAAGTCGCTTACTATCACTACATGATATATTACCGGAATGGCTTAACGAGGCGCTATTCGGTAATTATCAACGCTGGTGCAATGATAATAAGACGTGGTTCGAGTGGATATTTCGTTCCCGCTGGTTTTACCCGGGGCTTTATACGTTCCTGCCGCTCATCATTCGATTAAAGAATAAGGGCAAACGACTGGAAGCCCCCTCGGCGTTTAGCCGCGCAGAGGCCGTGGTTGCCTGCAGTTTTTTTTGCGGCTGGTTCTCTAACTACTTGCAGAAAAACAGCAGCCATCCCCGACCGGTATACGGGGTGTTGGGAGACTACACCGTTTCGCCGGGCTGGGATCTGCCGCTGGAGAGGCTTTTCATTCCAATGGCATTTGAAAGCCCGGTGTTTCGCGCCATTCGACGTAAGGGCGGAAAGATAACCGCTTCCGGCATTCCGGCCTCCCTGAACCAGGTTCATGATGCAGGGGAAAAAGGATGCGTCATGTTCAGCGGTGGCGGCTGGGGGCTTCACCTCAGCTCAACGAGCATCGAGTCGCTGCTGGGTCTGCCGTCGGTCACTACCCTCATTGTTCTGTGCGGCAGCAATCGGGCGCTGTGTGAAGAACTTAACGCACGTTTTCGTGACCCGATAAGCGCTGGCAGGCTTGAGGTGCACCCTTACACCTCTGAGGTGCAGAGCCTCTACGCCCGGGCTGAAGTGGTAATTGCTAAAGCGGGCGGACTTACCCTGACCGAAGCGGCCCTTTGCGGTAAGCCGCTGGTGATTAGCGGCTATTTGCCCGGGCATGAAGAGGAAAATCTGCGCGTATTTCTGCGTCATGATGCGGCGCTTTACGCAGAAAACGACAGTGAACTCGTCAACGCCGTTCAGACCCTTCTCTCCAATCCCGATCGGGCCCTCACCCTGAAAAAACATGCTGCCGCGCTGGTGAATCAGCGGGCAGGAGCGATCGTTAGCCTACAGATAAAAAAGGACATCAAACATGTGGACGCGTAAATCAACGCATACCGACTATGAGATCATCCCGCAGGAGTACCAAAACTTCATCGCCCGTAATCCGGGCTACACCCGGTACCATGAGGCCAGCACGCTGAGGGTTCAGCAGGCTATTCAGGATTATTTGCAGAGCGGGAAAATCGAAGAGAAAAACATCTGCAAGCTGGTCATCAAGATGACAAATACGTGTAATCTGCGCTGTACCCACTGCTTTCAGTGGCGCGAAGGCGGATTTCACCACGATCAGGATCCCACGGCCATTCCGTTTGATAAATGCCAACATCTGTTCGATTTTGTGGCGCGCAATAAGCCGGACATCATTCTTAACGGCGGCGAAGCGACCATGCACCGCGACTTCGACAAGTTCGTGGAAACGTTCGCCGAGATGGGCTGCTTCATTCATATCTGCACCAACGGGCTAAGCATCAAGAAGTATTACGATCTCTTTTCACGATGGCATAACCAGCTGGCATTTCTGATTTCGCTAGACGGCGTGGGAGAAACCCATGACGCTATCCGCGGAAAAGGCACCTGGCGTAAAACGCTTGCGTCTATCGACCTTCTGACGGAGGGCAAGCGCAACGGGATGAACTGGCTGATCGGCGTTGAAAACACGTTAATGCCATCAAATCTTGATGACACAATGGCGCTGAAGGATATGTGTGAAGAGCGCGGCGTGGACTGGATGATATTCAATCACCTGTGGATCGCCGGGCTGAAGGATCGACACGAATATAACCAATTCTGCAAACAGTGGGATATCACGCCCGTCTCTTACTCCGGGTTTGATACGGGTCCCTTCTCAGACGACTATATCGACAAAATCACCCGCACCGTCGAGGCGCTCAGGGCGAGCGAAAAATCCATACCCGTGCTCTTTGGGCCAGATTATTCAGCGGAGGATCTGGCGCGCTACTATCGCAACGAGATGCCGCCCGCCCCGGCATACCTGAAATTAGGCTGCAAGCTGGATATTGATATCGGCGGTGAGCTCGTGCTTACCAAGCAGTTCCCGGATATCGGATTCGGCAGCGTGCTGGACACGCCGGTCGAAGCGCTGCTGGCTTCAGAACGCTACCAGACCGTCGCTGCGGCGTTGCGCAGCTCGTCCCTGAGCATCCTTACGGCCTGCGCAGACACGCACAATTTCCGCATCTAGCCTGCCTTAAGCGCCGGAAATCCGGCGCTAAACCCTCTACTTCGCGCGCCCTTTTGCCCAGTACGCCATAAAGTTGATGGCGTCGTGCGGCAGCCCCTGTTCACCGACCAGATAGCGGCGCAGCAGCTTCACAACCGTCGATTCACCCGCCACCCAGCCGTAAAAATCGGTGCTGCGGGTGGATGCTTTATCCCACAGCAGCTCGCCCTCGCTCTCCTCGCGTACCTGCTCGCGGCGGTGGCGCTGAGAAGTGAAAGTCGCCGCCCTTACTGCCTCAAGAAGGCGTTCTCCGTGCGCCGATCCCGTGCGGCTGCGCGCAAGCCAGGTGATGTCGGCAAACTGAAACGCGGCCAGATCGGCGCAATCGCCCTCTTCCGGCACCTCAAAAAAGGCGCGAACGTGCGGCGGATTGTCCTGACTGGAGAGCCGCTCAAGGATCCCGCGCGCGGCCGGGAGCGCGGTTTCATCGGCGATAATCAGCGCGCTGCGCAAACCTGCGGGAGGCGTCCACTCGTAGCCGCCGCTGTCCTCCTGGTGGGCGGCGTTGGGCGCGACGATCTGAATGGCGTCGCCGGGCGCGGCGTTAATCGCCCACGCGGAGGCGGGCCCCTCAAGGCCGTGGCGGACAAATTCGACGGAGACTTCCCGGCGAGCCGAATCGACGTGGCGCAGCGTGTAGGTACGCACCACCGGACGCTTCGCTTTCTCCATTTCCTGCACCGCCTGATACCACTGGCTACCGGCGGAAAGCGACGGCGGCGTGCCGTCTTCTGAAGGAAAAAGCATCTTGATGCGCTGATCCGGCGAATCGGATTTCATCTCCGCGACTTCCGGCCCGCCGAAGACCAGGCTCAGCAGCGAGGGCGACACCTCCGTTTTGCGCACCAGTTGAACGTTGAACAGACGATAGCTCTGAACGCCAGCCATATCTTTTCCTTATTATTGCAGTGGAGACGGTGTACGACGGAGCCAGATAACGCCCGACGTCACGCTAAAGAGCGCGGCGGTGCAGAAGGCCGTAACCAGCAGCGCTACGCTGACGCCGCTATTCGACACCAGGGGAACCAGCAGCGCGCTCAGGCCGTAGCCCAGGGTATGGCTGGTTGCAATCCAGCCCGCGCCCGCGCCGTCGGCCAGCTTTTCGTTGAGCAACAGCTGATAGGCGGGCGTTGCCAGCGCGGCGCCGAACGACAGCAGCGCGCAGCCGGTATAAAACAGCCACAGCGGCACGGCCAGCATCAGCAGCAGCCCAAAGATCATTAGCGCTCCGGCGCTGAGCAGAAGCGCCATCGGCGTCAGCCGCTGGGGGCGCAGCACGCCAAACTGTGCCGCCAGCGAAGCGACCGCCGCCGCGCTCAGCAGCCACGCCACCTGATGGCTAATGGCGTGCGTATCCATCGCGAACTGGCGAACCAGCGCGGGTGAAAGGCCAAGCTGCATCAGGCTGACCGTTGCGGAAAGCAGCATCGCACACAGCAGATAAGGTACGCAGGCGCGCGTCAGGCCTGCGCGCCTGCGCTCTGCGCCGGGCTGCGGCGGCGTGCCCGGCAGGCGCAGCAGCATAATCAGCGCCAGCAGCGGCGCGACAATCAGCAGCGCCATCGGTGCAAAAGGATGGATCGCGAGCATGGCCGCCGCGCAGAGCGGCCCAAACAGGCGACCGCAGCTGAGCCCCGAGCTGATGGTCGCCAGCGCCGCCATGCGCCTTCCCTCGCCCGCCCTTTGCAGCGCCCAGACCTGGCAGGCCGGCACCATCGCCGAGACCGTCAGCCCGTAAATCACCCGCGCGACGACCAGCAGGCCAACGCCCGCTGCCGCCGGAACGGCGTGCGTCGCCAGCAGCGCGCTGCCCAGCCCCAGCAGCGTAAAGCTCACACCGTACCCCGCCAGCGCCCAGAGCACCACGGGCTTGCTGCCCACCCGCGCAATCTGTTTTCCCCACCACGGTGAAGACGGCAGAAACAGCATTGAGCCGAGCGTTAACAGCGCGGCCCACACCGAGAGGCTGAGGTTTGTCTGGATCACCAGAACGGGAATGGCGACCAGCAGGCCGTTCTGTCCGACGCCCAGCAGCCCGGCGCTGAACGCCAGCGGCCAGCAGGACAAGGGTTTTTGCGGCGTTTCCGAGATCTCAAATGTCGTCACAATGTTGCAAATCCATGGATATATTATGTTTATTTGTAAAATAAATTTTATCTATATTAACAATTGCTATTGATAATGAGAAACGTTATCGGCAAAATTCGCATTATCACAACACGTGGAATCTGTTTGATTATGACTTTGTCAAAGACTATTCCGGCCTGGGACGTGGCCGCGCAGTGCTTCCTGAACTCTCTTATCCGCGAAACAAGCGACTGGCGATTAACCGAAGGCCAGCCGGCCGAACTTGTCATTCCGCTTGACGACGGGCGGGCGCTTCACTTTACGGTGGACTATTTCTCACCGACGCAGCACCACCGCTTCGCCTTCCCCGCCAGGCTGGTCAGCGAATCTGGCAGTCAGCCACTGCATTTCACCGATTTTTCCCGACTCATCATCAATAAGCTTCAGCATCAGCTTTCGCTGCCCGCGTCCCATCGCGATGCGTTTTACCAGCGCGTCACGCAAAGCCACGCGCACACGCAGCAGGCCATTGACGCCCGTCACGACTGGGCCGCCCTGCGCGATCGTCCGCTGAATTTTGCCGAGGCGGAGCAGGCACTGCTGGTCGGCCACGCGTTCCATCCGGCACCGAAATCCCACGAGCCGTTTACCCAGCAGGAGGCCGAGCGCTACCTGCCGGACTTCGCGCCGCGCTTTCCCCTTCGCTGGTTCGCCGTGGATAAGGCGCAGATTGCCGGTGAAAGCCTTAACCTGAACCTGCAGCAGCGCCTGACGCGGTTCGCCGCCGAGAATGCCCCGCAGCTGCTGAACGAATTAACCGACAGCCAGTGGCTTTTCCCGCTGCACCCGTGGCAGGCCGCGTATCTGCTTGAACAGCCGTGGTGCCAGCAGCTCGTGGAGAAAAACCTGCTGAAAGATCTGGGCGAGGCCGGGACGTTCTGGCTGCCGACCACCTCTTCCCGCTCGCTGTACTGCGCCACCAGTCGCGACATGATCAAGTTCTCCCTCAGCGTGCGCCTGACCAACTCCGTGCGCACGCTGTCGGTGAAAGAGGTGAAGCGCGGCATGCGCCTCGCGAACCTCGCGAAAACCGAGCGCTGGCAGGAGCTTCAGACCCGCTTCCCAACCTTCCAGGTGATGCAGGAAGACGGCTGGGCCGGGCTGCGCGATCTCGACGGCAACATCATGGCCGAGAGCCTGTTTGCCCTGCGCGAAAACCTGCTGGTCGGTCAGCCGCAAAGCCAGACCAACGTGCTGGTTTCCCTGACGCAGGCCGCGCCGGACGGCGGGGATTCCCTGCTCGTTGCCGCGGTAAAACGCCTGAGCGCGCGCCTCGGCATTACGGCGCAGCAGGCGGCCCACGCGTGGGTCGACGCCTACTGCCAGCAGGTGCTGAAGCCGCTGTTCACCGCCGAAGCGGATTACGGCCTGGTGCTGCTGGCGCATCAGCAAAATATTCTGGTAGAGATGCAGCAGGATCTGCCCGTCGGGCTGATCTATCGCGACTGCCAGGGCAGCGCCTTTATGCCGCACGCCGCGGGCTGGCTGGACGTTATCGGCGAAGCGCAGGCGGAAAACATCTTCACCCGCGAGCAGCTGCTGCGCTACTTCCCTTACTACCTGCTGGTGAACTCGACCTTCGCCGTCACCGCCGCGCTGGGCGCCGCCGGGCTCGACGACGAGGCAAGCCTGATGTCGCGCGTGCGCGCGCAGCTATGCGCGGTGCGCGAGCAGGTCACCCACACGGCCTGTCTCGACTACGTGCTGGACAGTCCCGTCTGGAACGTGAAGGGCAACTTCTTCTGTTACCTGAACGATCACAACGAAAACACCATCATCGACCCGTCGGTGATCTACTTCGATTTCGCCAACCCGCTGCTGGCGCAGGAGTGCTGAATGTCTAAGGCTACTATCGTTCACGGCGGGCACGGCCTGCGCTGTGAAAAACTCGATGCGAACCTGAATCTCGGCTGGGGCATGGACAACAGCGCCGTGCTGCGCTGGCCGGGCCCGCTGCCGGAAGGCTGGCTGCGCGATGCGCTGGACCAGATTTTTATCGCCGCGCCGCAGATCTCCGCCCTCGTCCTCCCCTACGCCGAATGGCGCGAGGAGCCGCAGGCGCAGGCGATTTTCGGCCTGATCGACAGCGACGTTATCCACCGCGACGCCTTTATGCAGCTCCCGCTCTGGCTCAGCGCACCGGCGAATCGGACCTCCGGCGAAATGGTGTACGACGCCGAGCGCGAGATCTACTTCCCCCGCCGTCCGGCGCGCCCGCAGGGCGAGGTGTACCGCCGCTACGACCCGCGCGTGCGCAAAACGCTGAGCTTCCGCGTGGCGGACCCGGCACAGGACGCCGAGCGCTTCACCCGCTGGATGAACGATCCGCGCGTGGAATATTTCTGGGAGCAAGGCGGCTCGCAGGAGGTGCAGACCGCGTACCTCGAGCGCCAGCTGACGGGCCAGCACGCGTTTCCGCTGATCGGCTGCTTTGACGACCAGCCGTTTAGCTACTTTGAAATTTACTGGGCGGCAGAAGACCGCATTGGCCGCCACTACGCCTGGCAGCCCTACGATCGCGGCCTGCACCTGCTGGTTGGCGAGCAGGCCTGGCGCGGCGCGCACTACGTCCAAAGCTGGCTGCGCGGGCTGACGCACTATCTCCTGCTCGACGAGCCGCGCACCCAGCGCACGGTGCTGGAGCCGCGCGCCGACAACCAGCGCCTGTTCCGCCACCTTGAACCGGCAGGCTACCGCACGGTGAAGGAGTTCGACTTCCCGCACAAGCGCTCGCGCCTGGTGATGGCGGATCGCCACGCCTTCTTTACGGAGGTGGGCCTGTGATGAACCGCACGGACTGGGAAACGGTAAACCGCCAGCTTGTGGCGAAAATGCTGGCCGAGCTGGAATACGAGCAGGTCTTTAAGGCCGAATCCCTTGGCGAAGGCCGCTACTGCATCAACCTGCCGGGCGCGGAGTGGCACTTTAGCGCCGAGCGCGGCATCTGGGGCTGGCTGTGGATCGACCCCGACACGCTGCGCTGCGCGGATGAAACCGTGGCAGCGCAAACGCTGCTGATGCAGCTTAAGCCGGTGCTTTCCATGAGCGACGCCACCGTCGCAGAACATATGCAGGATCTCTACGCCACCCTGCTGGGCGATCTTCAACTGCGAAACGCCCGCCGCGGGATGAGCGCAGACGATCTGATCGCCCTGGACGCCGACCGCCTGCAGTGCCTGCTGAGCGGCCATCCGAAATTCGCCTTTAACAAGGGCCGCCGCGGCTGGGGCCAGGAGGCGCTGACGCGCTACGCGCCCGAATACGGCAACACCTTCCAGCTGCACTGGCTGGCGGTGAAGCGCGACCACATGGTCTGGCGCTGCGACAGCGAGCTGGACGTGCAGCAGCTGCTGGCGGCGGCCATGGATCCGCAGGAGCTCGCCCGCTTTACTCGGGACTGGCAGGATCGCGGCCTTGACGACGGCTGGCTGCCGCTCCCGGTACATCCGTGGCAGTGGCAGCAAAAAATCGCCCTTGATTTCGTTGCCGATTTGGCCGAAGGCCGCATGGTGTCGCTGGGCGAATTTGGCGACCGCTGGCTCGCCCAGCAGTCGCTGCGTACCCTGACCAACGCCAGCCGTCCGGGCGGGCTGGATATCAAACTGCCGCTGACGATTTACAACACCTCCTGCTATCGCGGGATTCCCGGCAAATACATCGCCGCCGGGCCGCTGGCCTCCCGCTGGCTGCAGCAGATCTTCGCCACCGATAAGACGTTGGTTGAAAGCGGCGCGGTGATCCTCGGCGAACCGGCGGCGGGCTATGTCTCCCACGCGGGCTACGGCACGCTCGCGCAGGCGCCCTATCGCTATCAGGAAATGCTCGGCGTGATCTGGCGTGAAAACCCGTGCCGCTGGCTGGAGCCGGATGAAAACCCGATTTTGATGGCGACGCTGATGGAGTGCGACGAGCGCGGTGAACCGCTGATTGGCGCCTATATCGCCCAGTCGGGCATGGAGGCGGAAGCCTGGCTTTCCCACCTGTTCCGCGTGGTGGTGGTGCCGCTGTACCACCTGCTGTGCCGCTACGGCGTGGCGCTGATCGCCCACGGGCAAAACATTACCCTCGCCATGAAGGACGGCGTGCCGCAGCGCGTCCTGCTGAAGGATTTTCAGGGCGACATGCGGCTGGTGAAGGATGAGTTCCCGGAGATGGACTCCCTGCCTCAGGAAGTGCGGGACGTTACCGCCCGCCTGAGCGCCGACTACCTGATTCATGATTTGCAGACCGGCCACTTCGTGACGGTGCTGCGCTTTGTTTCGCCGCTCATGGCGCGCCTTGGCGTACCGGAGAGACGTTTTTATCAACTGCTGGCGGCCGTGCTGAGTGATTACATGCAGGCGCATCCCGACATGTCGGCGCGCTTTGCCCTCTTCACGCTCTTCAAACCACAAATCATCCGCGTTGTGCTGAACCCCGTAAAGCTGACCTGGCCTGACCAGGACGGCGGCAGCCGCATGCTGCCGAATTATCTCGAGGATCTGCAAAATCCGCTGTGGCTGGTAACCAGGGACTAAATCATGACAAACACCGTAGATTTTATTGGCGTCGGCATCGGCCCGTTTAACCTGAGCATCGCGGCGCTGGCCCACGAAGCCGAAGGCTTCAGCACCCGCTTCTTTGACGGACGCGCGCACTTTGCCTGGCACCCCGGCATGCTGGTGCCGGACTGCCATATGCAGACCATGTTCCTCAAGGATCTGGTCACCGCCGTGGCGCCGACCAGCCCGTTCAGCTTTGTGAACTATCTGGTGAAGCGCAAAAAGTTCTATCGCTTTTTGACCACCGAGCTGCGCACCGTCTCCCGCGACGAGTTTTCCGACTACCTGCGCTGGGCCGCGGAAGGGATGCAAAATCTGCGCTTCAACAACACGGTTGAGCGCATTGATTTCGACGATAAGCGTCAGCTGTTCGCCGTGCAGACCGGCCAGGGCGAAACCTTCGCCCGCCATATCTGCCTCGGCATCGGCAAGCAGCCGCACCTGCCGCCGTGCGTGAAAACCGTGTCGCCAACCTGCTTCCACGCCAGCGAGATGAGCCTGCGCCAGCCGAACCTGAGCGGCAAGCGCGTCACCGTGGTCGGCGGCGGGCAAAGCGGCGCCGACCTGTTCCTCAACGCGCTGCGCGGTGAATGGGGCGACGTCGCCGAGATTAGCTGGGTGTCGCGCCGCAATAACTTCAACGCGCTGGATGAAGCGGCGTTCGCCAACGAATATTTCACCCCGGAGTACGTGTCCGGCTTTGTCGGCCTGAACGAAACGGCGCGCGGCGAGATGCTCAGCGAGCAGAAAATGACCTCCGACGGCATTACCGCCGACTCGCTGCTGACGATCTACCGCGAGCTGTATCACCGCTTTGAGGTGCTGGGCCTGCCGCGCAACGCGCGCCTGATGCCGAGCCGCTCGGTCACGGGTCTGGAAAGCCGCGGCCAGGGCTGGCAACTGCTGCTGGAACATCATCTGGACAAAGGCTACGACGCGCTGGACAGCGACGTGGTGATTTTCGCCACCGGCTACCGCCCCGCGCTGCCGGAGATGCTCTCCCCGCTGATGCCGCGCATCGCCATGCGCGACGAGTGCAGCTTTAACGTTCGGGACGATTTCACCGTCGAGTGGGACGGCCCGCAGGAGAACCAGATCTTCGCCGTTAACGCCAGCATGCACACGCACGGCATAGCCGAGCCGCAGCTGAGCCTGATGGCCTGGCGCTCCGCCCGTATTTTGAATCGCGCGGTTGGGCGCGATCTCTTCGATCTCAGTACGCCGCCATCGCTCATTCAGTGGCGCAGCGGCAGCCGGGAAAAACCGCAGCCTGAGGCTGCTTCACACCATCGCTACACAGCATCTTTGGGCTGATTTTTTCCGCCCGTCTGAAGGAATAATGATGATAAGCAAAAAACAAACGCTCTGGGCACTGAACCCGCTGCTGCTGGCCATGATGGCCCCCGCGACGGCGGCGCAGCAGGCCGATGACGAAACGCTCGTGGTGTCGGCTAACCGCAGCAACCGCACCGTCGCGGAAATGGCGCAGACCACGTGGGTGATTGAAAACGCCGAGCTGCAGCAGCAGATCCAGGGCGGCAAAGAGTTTAAAGACGCGCTGGCCCAGCTGATCCCCGGCCTTGACGTCAGCAGCCAGAGCCGCACCAACTACGGCATGAACGTGCGCGGACGCCCGCTGGTCGTGCTGGTTGACGGCGTGCGCCTGAACTCGTCGCGCACCGACAGCCGCCAGCTGGACTCCATCGATCCGTTTAACATCGATCACGTTGAGGTGATCTCCGGCGCGACCTCCCTTTACGGCGGCGGCAGCACCGGCGGCCTGATCAACATCGTCACCAAAAAGGGCCAGCCGGAAACCCAGGTTGAGTTTGAGACGGGCATCAAGAGCGGCTTTAACAGCAGCAAAGACCACGACGAGCGCGTGGCGAGCGCCGTCTCCGGCGGCAACGACCACATCTCCGGGCGCGCGTCGGTGGCGTATCAGAAGTTTGGCGGCTGGTACGACGGCAACGGCGACGCCACCCTGCTGGACAACACCCAGACCGGCCTGCAGTATTCCGACCGTCTGGACGTGATGGGCACCGGCACGCTGAACATCGACGAAACCCAGCAGCTTCAGCTGGTCACCCAGTACTATAAAAGCCAGGGCGACGACGATTACGGGCTGAACCTCGGGAAGGATTTCTCGGCCATCAGCGGCACCAGCAAGCCTTACGTCAGCAAGGGGCTGAACTCCGACCGTATTCCGGGCACCGAGCGTCACCTGATGAGCCTGCAATACTCCAACAGCGATTTCCTCGGCCAGGAGCTGGTCGGTCAGGTCTATTACCGCGACGAGTCCCTGCTCTTCTATCCGTTCCCGACGGTCAACGCCGCCAAACAGGCGACCGCGTTCTCGTCATCGCAGCAGGACACCAACCAGTACGGCGCGAAGCTGACCCTCAACAGCACGCCGGTTGACGGCTGGCAGCTGACCTACGGCCTGGACGCCGACCACGAGCGCTTCACCTCAAACCAGATGTTCTTCGATCTGGACAAGGCCAACGCCTCCGGCGGCCTGAACAACCAGTCGATCTACACCACCGGGCGCTATCCGTCCTACGACATCACCAACCTGGCCGCCTTCCTGCAGTCGAGCTATGACATCAACGACATCTTTACCCTCAGCGGCGGCGTGCGCTACCAGTACACCGAGAACAAGATCGATGACTTCATCGGCTACGCGCAGCAGCAGCAAATTGCCGCGGGTAAGGCAACCTCCGCGGACGCGATCCCCGGCGGTACGGTCGATTACGATAACTTCCTGTTCAACGCGGGCCTGCTGGTTCACCTGACCGAACGCCAGCAGACGTGGTTTAACTTCTCGCAGGGCGTAGAGCTGCCGGATCCGGGTAAATACTACGGTCGCGGTACCTACGGCGCGGCGGTGAACGGCCACCTGCCGCTGAACAACAGCGTGAACGTCTCCGACAGCTCGCTGGAAGGCGTGAAGGTTAACTCCTACGAGCTGGGCTGGCGCTATACGGGCGACAGCCTGCGCACCCAGATCGCGGCCTACTACTCGATTTCCGACAAGAACGTGGTAGCCAATAAAGATCTGACCATCAGCGTGGTGGACGACAAGCGCCGCATCTACGGCGTGGAGGGCGCGGTGGACTACTTCATCCCGGACACCGACTGGAGCACCGGGGCGAACTTCAACGTGCTGAAAACCGAGTCGAAGGTGAACGGCAGCTGGGAAAAATATGACGTGAAGGTGGCGAGCCCGTCGAAAGCGACCGCCTACGTCGGCTGGGCGCCGGATCCGTGGAGCCTGCGCGTGCAGAGCACCACCTCGTTCGACGTGAGCGACGCGCAGGGCTACAAGGTCGACGGCTATACCACCGTGGATCTGCTCGGCAGCTACGAGCTTCCGGTCGGCAAGCTCAGCTTCAGCGTGGAAAACGTCCTCGACCGCGATTACACCACCGTCTGGGGCCAGCGCGCGCCGCTGTACTACAGCCCGGGCTATGGCCCGGCATCGCTTTACAACTACAAGGGCCGCGGACGCACCTTTGGCCTGAACTACTCGGTGCTGTTCTAAGCGCCTCTTCTGCCCGGCGCGTGCCGGGCAGACTCATTTACCGAACCGCGCCGCACACCTCCCGCACTTTTTCCCTCAGCCAGCGATGGCCGGGATCGTTTTCCATTCTCGGATGCCACATCTGCGACACCGTGATGCTGCGGGTTTTAAACGGCAGCTCAAACAGGAACAGGTTTTCCGTCATCTGCTGATTCACTAAATAGAGCGCCGGAACGATGGTGATAAGGTCAGACGCCATCGTCACCGAGAGCGCCGTTGGAAAGCCGGGGACCGCGCTCGCCACCTTGCGCCTGAGGCCGAGCTCCGCCAGCGCATCGTCCACAAACCCGTGCAGCGTGCCGTCGGGCGCGGCCACCACGTGACCCCAGGCGATAAAATCCGCCACGCCAACGTTCCCCAGCGAAGCCAGCGGATGCGATTTGCGCGCCGCGCCGATAAAGCGGTCCTGAAAGAGCCGCTGCACGCGAATTTCCGGCCCCATGTTGCTTTGAATTCCAATTTCCAGATCGACCAGCCCCTCGCGCAGGTAGCGCGAGGTTTTTTCCGGCTTCGGCGCAAAGCGCAGGCAGACGCTGGGCGCAGCCTCTGCCACGGCGGCAATCAGCGCGGGGCCAAACGCCACCACAAAGCCCTCGTTGGCGCGGATGGTGAACAGCCGCTCAAGGCTTTCTACCTTCAGCGCGTCGGACGACGGCTGAAGCACCGCCCTCGCCTCGAGCACCGCGGTTCTGGCGCGGTCTCGGGTGGCTTCGGCCCACGGCGTGAGCACCATGTTGCGCCCGGCGCGCACCAGAATGGCATCGCCGGTGGCGTCGCGCAGCCTGCTTAGCGTGCGGCTCATCGCCGAGGTGCTCAGGTTCAGCCGCCGCGCCGCGGCGACAACGCTCGCTTCGGCCAGCAAAACGTCGAGCGCGACGAGAAGATTAAAATCAGGATCGGACATCATTTAGCCTCCGGCCTGTCAGATAAGGCGTTTGGTGCAACTATAAAGTGTAAACGCGGCGTCTTCCGCCTCTCATGGCTCCGGATTATAGTTTTTTCATCAACCCCCTTTCCACAGGAATTTAAATGAAGATAACGCTCTTTTCAGACAGGCTCGGCGACGACGGGCTTCCGGGCCACGAGCGCGCGCGGGTGATGGCTGCGATAATGACCACCACGCTGATGAGCGTTTTTGACGGCACGATGATCAACATCGCGCTGCCGTCTATGGCAAAGGCAATGCGGGTGTCCGCAGACCTCGCGGTGTGGTTCTCGAACGCCTATCTGCTGTCGGCGGCCATGATGCTGGCGGTTTTCGCCGCGCTGTCTATCCGCTTTGGCTATCGCCGGATCTTCCTGTCCGGCCTCACGCTCTTTACGCTCTCCTCGCTGGGATGCGCGCTCTCTTCAACGCCTGAAATGCTGATCGGTATGCGGATCCTGCAGGGGATCGGCGGCGCGGCGACGCTAAGCATCGCTCCGGCGATACTGCGCTCGGTTTTCCCCGGCAGGCTGCTCGGGCGCGTTCTTGGTTTGAACGCCCTGCTTATCGCGTTCAGCACCGCGGTAGCCCCGGTGCTGGGCGGGACGATCCTGCATGCGCTCAGCTGGCAGTGGCTGTTCGCCATTAACATCGTGCCGGGGTGCATCGCGCTGGTGCTGGCAGGCAAAGCTCTTCCGCGGCAGAACGTCTCCACCAGCACCGCGTTCGACGCGCCGGGGGCGCTGCTGTCGGCAATACTGCTGGGATCGGTGATTATGGCGGCGAACTGCTTTACCGGGGCGCAGCACGCGTCAGGCCACGTCAGCCTTGAGTTCGCTGGCTGGATGGCCGTAGCGCTTGCCGGCGCGCTGGCGTTTACCCGTCGGATCCGCCGCGCCCGCCATCCTCTGCTGCCGCCCGACATGTTTAAAAACGGGCGCTTTACCCTCGCGGCGCTCACCTCGCTGGCCTCGTTTATCAGCCAGGGGATCACCTTCGTCGCCTTGCCCTTCCTGTTTCAGAGCGTGTACGGCTACAGCCCGGTTGTTTCTGCGCTGCTGTTTACGCCGTGGCCGATTGGCATCGTGCTGATTGCGCCGCACGCCGGACGCTGGGCGGATACCGTTTCCGCCCCGCTGATTTCAACGCTGGGCTTAGGGATTTTCGTGGTGGGATTGATCCTGCTGGCGACGCTGCCCGCGAGCCCCTCCGCGTGGGATATCGGCCTGCGCAGCCTGGTGTGCGGCATCGGATTTGGCTGCTTCCAGAGCCCTAACAATCGGGAAATGCTGTCGAACGTCGCCCGCGAACACGCCAGCTACGCGTCGGGCGTGCTGGCAATCGTCCGCACCTTCGGCCAGTGCCTGGGAGCCGCCGTAGTAGGCGTCGTTCTCGCCGTGATGGCGACAGACACGCATCAGAGCCTGGACGGACGGGCCGTCCACGCTGCGCTGTGGATCGCCGTTGCGGCCTCTGCGGTCTCGGTGGCCTTTAGCGCAAGTAGGTTGCGCAAAGCGCACCGCGCGTCGGCGTAGGATTTGCTATGCGGCATGGAACAGCTTAACCGGCTTCCCGTCCGCCATTTCGACAACCAGGCGCGTCGGCTGCGCCTGTTCGACGGCCAGACGCTGGGAGAACTGTTCCAGACCAAGGTGGATAGCCTTGGTCTGCTGCTTTTGCGTCGCAAGATGCAGGGACAGCCATTTATTCAGCATCACCTTATTCGCGTGGGTAGCATTGCTGGACTCGGTGACCGGCGAGATCGCATCAATGCGGTTCCGATGCACGTGCGCAACCTCTTCCAGTACTTTTTGGAACTCATCCACGTCCTGCCGAATGCTACTTTCTCGTGCCTTCAAAAGGGTTTCGTCGCCAGGGAACAGCGAAACCATCTGCAACGCAAACGCGCGCGCAGAGAGCGCCATCTTCCATTCGACGATGCGTTTCTGCTGATTCTGCTGCAGCTCTTTAAGCTTAGTGGTGATTTTATCCGAGCTGAAAAACGTGGAAATCGCGCAATTTTTCACCTCATGGCTGGTAGTCACGATCTCCTTCAGCAGGTGGGTTTGAATGCCTATTAGCTCCAGTTCCAAATCCTCCAGCTTCTGTCGAATCGCCGAAGATAATTCACCGTTTTGCAGGCCGGGGGCCGTTTGCCTCAAATACTTTATCGCGGCGTAAATCTGCGACGCGCGTTCATCGGTCTGGAAATTCGCGACCTTTTTAACGTCTTCCGAAATCGTAAGTAATTTCTCATTAATGTCGGCAAGATGCTTCTGCGCCAGCAGTACGGAAGCCGTTTGCAGCAGCAGGCCGGTATTCACCAGATTCCCAAGTTTTTCCGGGTCCATCAGAACCGCATGTTCCTTTATCTTCCCGTTATCTCCCAGGCTAAAGGCACGAAAACCTACGCCGTCTTTGGCTTTCGCGAGAGGCCCGTCAATGATGACCTCCATAAAATGATGCTGAGAGACGTGCTGCGACGTTAACGCCGCGGGAATGGCCTGCAGCAGTGGGTTGAGTCGTGAAATACCGCTCACGTCGCCCTCTTCCATAACTGCAAATTCCGGCATATCCAGCGTGGCAATTTCTGAAATAGCGATTGCAGGATGCTGAGGGTCTTCGCCGATAACCCACTTTTGCGGTACATGATTCATTGCTTATCCCTCTAAAGGCGTGCCGCATTGCGGGCAGAATTTGATGCTCTCGTCGATATGCGCGTCGCAGCTTTTGCAGCGCGCCTGGCGGCTCTTCATGCGAATCCAGGCTATTTGCACAATGCACGGTAGCGTAACGCGAAACGCCGGACTTGCCAGATCGTAGGCGCTGTACAGTCCGGTTAAGGCAAATCCGATCGGTCCGGCGAGGACGCCTAGCACACGCCCCGCGCCAAAACCGGCCAGCAGCGGGATCGCGCGACCCGCAACCATCGCTGCCACGGAACTCGCTACCAGCGCGGTAATCTGGTACGCCGCTACGCCGCCCATTCCGATACGCGGTAAGATGATCTCCAGCGCGTTTCGTCCAGCCGAGGATTTCAGCCCCAGGTCATCAAGGATCGCTTTACGCTGCGCGTCATCCATCTCTTCCCACGCATTTTCGAAAACTTTGCTGATGATTAAAGTCTCTTTTCGCTCAAGAGACGCTGATTTCTGCGCCGGGATTTTGAGCCGACCAAGCACGTCGTCAACGATTTCGGCATAATCTACGCCGTTGCGGCGAAAGAGGTTAACGAAACTGTTGCCGCCGAAAAGCTGCAATTCCCTGATCAGGATCCGAAGCGTGTCGGCGTCAATCTCATTCTGCTCTTTTGCGCTGGTCAACAGCGTATTCACGCTGCCGGAAAGCGAAACCCTGCCTTTGCCATTGTCAGTAATGTAATCAATCAGCAGATCGAGATCGCCTTTGTCAGCACAGAGAAGCAGGTCCACCAGCTCGTGGTCATTTTTTATATTGATATCGCTCATTTGTTTTCCTTAATTACGCCAGATTTTCCTTAGGCGCGCAGAGTTATGATCAAATGTTACTGGAGAAAGGAATTTGAGCAAGCAGACAATCAGAAAATGACTAATTTTGAGGGGTGGATGCGGCGTATATTAATGATATTGCTGTAAAACCCGCCGCTATCGGCGGGTTAAATTCCGCTATTCCAGCGCCAACAGCGCAAAGCTTGCCAGCCAGTGGCCGCCGCTGTAGTGGCTGCCGACCACGTGCGGCACGCTGGCCGCAAGATGACGCGCGGCGGCATCCGCCAGCGCGGCCTGTGCGGGATGGCTTTCCGGCAGCGCACCGGCGATATGCTTCATGCACCAGGCGCGGCTAAGGTTCAGCCCGTCGAGGTGGGCGATTTTCGGATCGGCGCGGTCGCTCACCTCCGCGGGGTTCATCAGCGCGGCAATCGCCCCTACCTCGGGCAGGAAGTCATCGAACCACTGCGGGAAATCATCCGCCACCTTGCTCATCAGCAGCGCCTCGGTCAGCGCGCCGGAGACGTACTCATCGCCGCCCGGCTCGTAGTGCGCGGGATAGTGCCTGTCGTTCAGGTAGAAGCGGTTGGCCGCAGCGAGAATGGCCTCTTCCAGCTCGCTGTCCTCCAGCGCCCGGGCGTAGTCCAGCCCCAGAGCCAGCGCAAACGCGGTGTTGTAATGGGTGCCGACGCGAATGGGATACGTCAGCTTGCTGAGGTAGTCCATCAGCCTGCCGCGAATGTCCTGGGTGAGCGGCGAAAGCGTCTCAAACCAGGCCTTCGCCTGCGGCAGCGCGGACTGCTTCAGCTCCTGGGCCAGCGCCAGCAGCCAGCCGTAGCCGTACGGGCGCTCGAACGAGGCGCGGAACGGCGCATTGAAGTAGGCGAGCTCTTTCGCCACGTTCTCGGCCGTTAGGTGCTCGTCAAACAGCGCGACGATAGCGCTCCGGCACGGCAGCTCAGGGAACAGCCGCACGCAGCGCAGCAGCAGCCAGTAGCCGTGCACCGCGGAGTGCCAGTCGAAGCAGCCGTAGAAAATCGGATGCAGCGCGCGCGGCGGCAGAACGTCACCGTCGTCATTGAGCAGGTGCATAATGTGGTTCGGGTATTCCTGGCGCAGATACGCTAAAGGCATACCGGCAAAGTCGTTAGCCTGTGATGGGGTTAATTGCATAACAGCTCCTTAGCGAAAGACGAGGAAATACATGAGGAACACGTTCACCACCAGCAGGGTTAACGCGGTCGGGATCTGAATCTTGATAACCTGATACTTGTCTTTTAGCTCCAGCAGCGCGGCGGGCACGATGTTGAAGTTTGCCGCCATCGGGGTCATCAGCGTGCCGCAATAGCCCGCATACATGCCGATCGCCAGCAGCGGCGCCGGATCGCCGTGGTGGTAGTTGATCAGGAACGGCAAGGCGATGCCCGCGCTCAGCACCGGGAACGCGGCAAAGGCGTTGCCCATGATCATCGTGAACAGCGCCATGCCGATGCAGTAAATCACCACCAGCATGAAGCGGCTGTCCGGGTTCACAAACAGGCTCACCACCTTCTGCACCGAATCGCCGGTATTGGCGACCACGAACACCCCGCCCAGCATGGCGAGCATCTGCGGGAGGATCACCGCCCAGCCGATGGTATCCACCAGGCGGCGGGACTGGCGAATGGCGTGCAGCGGCGTGCCCTTCGTCAGCCACCAGCCGGTGAGGATCGCCGCCACGCAGGCCACGCAAAGCGCGGCGAGCGTCAGCTGCTTCTGGTCGAGCAGATACACGCCGCCGATGGAGACGCCCTTCAGGAACAGCGTGCCGATCACCGTCACCACCGGGATCATCAGCGCGGGCAGGAAGAGCCAGTTTTTAAGACGGTTCGACGAGGCGACGCGCTCAGGCTCGGTAGACATTTTGTAATGCCCTTTCCCCACCAGGCCGAAGCCCGCCAGCAGCGCAATGGCGATCACGCAGCCGCCGATAATCCGGTACGCCAGCGAGCGCCCCAGCTCCTGCACCATCAGATCGCCAAACAGGAAAATGCCGCCAAAGAGGAACCAGAACAGCGCGGTGGTGAAGCGCTTCGGGTTGCCGCGGTCGCGCAGGGTCATGATCACCAGCAGCATCACCACGAAGCCGATCAGGTAGTACACGCGGTTGATCGTAATCAGGGTCATCATGATGCGATCTCCTGCGTGCCTTGCTCCGCGCGCCAGGCCATCACGTCGCGGCGAATGCTGGCGTCCAGCCGCAGCAGGCGCGTCATGTGGATAATCAGCGCGGCAATCGCGGTGGGGATCGCCCACAGCCCGATGTGCAGCGGCTCAATGCCCTCAATGCCGTTCTCCTTCAGGAAGGCGTCAATCAGCAGCACCGCGCCAAAGGCGATAAAGATGTCCTCGCCGAAGAAGACCGCGATGTTGTCGCACGCGGCGGCGTGGGCTTTGATTTTGTCGCGAATGTGCTGCGGCAGCTCGCCGTATTCGTTCAGCGCCGCCCCTTCCGCCATCGGCGCCAGCAGCGGGCGCACGGTCTGGGCGTGGCCGCCCAGCGACATCAGCCCCAGCGCGGCGGTGCCCTCGCGGGCGACAAAGTAGAGCATCAGAATGCGCGCGGAGGTCGCGCTGGCGATCTTCGCCACCCACGCCTGCGCCCGCTCCTTGAGGCCGTAATATTCCAGTAAGCCGATAACCGGCAGGATCAAAATAAACGTCGCCAGCGAGCGGCTGTTAACAAACTTCTCGCCGAACGTCTCCAGCAGCATGCCGAAATCCATGCCGACCAGCAGACCCGTCGCCAGCCCCGCGACAACCACCACCAAAAGCGGATTGAAGCGCAGCGCAAAACCAATAACCACGATCGGGATCCCGATCAGCGGCAGCAGCGTAGAACCGTCCATAACCCTGTACCCTATCCAAAGTGAGCGTGGCGCACCGGCGGTCTTTTCTTATTTCCTCATCCGCAAATGAGGCGTGACCGTCCGGGGCGCGATGTTGTGTTTTTCGTCAGGCTTCACGAAACCTGTGCTAAAAAGCTATATCTGAACCGCAAAAACATGTAAACAATTTATCAATAAAATGTTCTTATTTTATCTCTTTGTGTTTACATTTTTGGGTGAGAGTCACACTCCCGTAAGGAACGTTATGAGCGCCAAAAAACCTGTAGCCCCAGCCAACAACGATGATATTGCCGACGGTCGGATCGTCTCCTCGCGCCACCTGGTTTCCGAGCGCTGCGCGGAGCTTTCGGAGCTGGAGTACGCGCTGATCATGACCAGCAACGCGTTCAACAAGTGGATGGTGCGCTGCATGACGGCCGCGGGCGAGCCGGACATGGGCGCGTTTGACGTGTCGCTTCTCCACCACGTTAACCACCGCAACCGCAAGAAAAAGCTGGCCGATATCTGCTTCGTGCTGAACGTTGAGGATACGCACGTCGTCACCTACGCCCTGAAAAAGCTGGTGAAGGCGGGCTACGTGACCAGCGAAAAGGCGGGAAAAGAGCTCTACTTCTCGACGACCGAGGAGGGAAAAGCGCTGTGCATGAAGTACCGGGACGTGCGCGAGGCCTGCCTGATTTCCATTCAGATGGAAAGCGGCATTCCCGCCGCGTCGATTGGCGAAACGGCGCAGCTGCTGCGCACCATTTCGTCGCTGTATGACACGGCCGCGCGGGCGGCCGCGTCGCTGTAGCGTTTACGGACGTCGGAACAGGGCGATGCTTCGCCCGGCCAGCTCAAAATCGACGGCGTCGGTGATAACCGCGCCGCGCGCGTCACCGGCGGTGGAGAGCTCAAGCACCCAGCCGCCTTCGCCAAACTGCGGGATCTGGAACGGCACGGTGCCTTCAAACGGGTTGAACAGCATCAGCACGTCGTGCCAGATGCCCTCCTCCTGCTTCAGATCCGGCCTGCTGATTGAGACGCCGATCGTCGAGCCTTCGTCCCACTGCTCGGACTGCTGCGGCCCGCCCCCCGCGTTGAACCAGCGGATCTCCAGCCCGTCGCGCCAGCTTTCGCGTCGGAGCAGCGGCTGCGCCGCCCGCAGCGCAATCAGCCTGCGGGTAAAATCGCGCAACGCGTTGTCATTCTCCGAGAAGTTCGCCCAGTCTACCCACGAAATCTCGCTGTCCTGACAGTAGCCGTTGTTATTGCCCTTTTGCGTGCGGCCAAACTCATCCCCCGCCAGCAGCATCGGCGTGCCGTGGGAGAACAGCAGCGTGGTCAGGAAATTGCGCTTCTGCTGCTCGCGGATCGCGACGATGCCCTCGTTTTCCGTTGGTCCCTCTTCACCGTAGTTGCAGGAGCGGTTGTCGTTGTGCCCGTCGTTGTTGTCTTCGCCGTTGTCCGCGTTGTGCTTTTCGCTGTAGGAGACGAGATCGTTCAGCGTAAAGCCGTCGTGGGCGGTAATGAAGTTGACGCTCGCCCAGGGGCGGCGGCCGCGCAGATCGTATAAATCACCGGAACCCAGCAGGCGCGCGGCAAAGTCCGTGGTCACGTTCTCGCCGCGCCAGTATTCCCGCACGGTATCGCGGTATTTGTCGTTCCACTCGCCCCAGCCGGGCGGGAAGCCGCCGACCTGATAGCCGCCGGGGCCAATGTCCCACGGCTCACCGATAAGCTTCAGCTTTGACAGCACCGGGTCCTGCGTGACGGCGTCAAAAAAGCCGCCGCGCGGGTCGAACCCTTCCGGCTCGCGCCCGAGAATTGTCCCCAGGTCGAAGCGAAAGCCGTCGACGTGCATGGCCTGCGCCCAGTAGCGCAGCGAATCCATCACCATCTGCAGCACGCGGGGATGCGAGGTGTTCACCGTGTTGCCCGTGCCGGTATCGTTGATGTAGTAGCGGTGCTGGTCCGGCAGCGTGCGGTAGTAGCTGAAGTTATCGATGCCCTTGAACGATAGCGTCGGCCCCAGCTCGTTCCCTTCCGCGGTGTGGTTGTAGACCACGTCAAGAATCACCTCGATGCCCGCGTCGTGATAGGCGCGAACCATATCGCGAAAGCCCTGGATCCCGGCGGGCCCGTAGTAGCGCGACGCCGGGGCAAAGAAGCCCAGCGTGTTATAGCCCCAGAAGTTTTTCAGCCCCCGGTCAAGCAGGTGCTGGTCGTCCGGAAACCAGTGGACCGGCAGCAGCTCGACCGACGTAATGCCAAGGCTTTTGATGTACTCCACCGAGGCCTTATGCCCCATCCCCTCAAACGTGCCGCGCAGCTCGGGCGGAATGGCGGGATTGAGCTGGGTAAAGCCCTTCACGTGGCTCTCGTACACCACGGCGTGCGGCCAGGGGATCGCGGGCCGACGGTTGTCCTGCCAGTCAAACGCCTGAGGGTCAATAACCCGGCACTTCGGCGTAAACGGCGCGCTGTCGCGATCGTCGAAGCTCAGGTCTTTATCCTCGTGGCCCAGCGTGTAGCCAAAGTGGGCGTCGTTCCACTGAATATCCCCGACCAGCTCGCGCGCGTAGGGATCGATAAGCAGCTTGTTCGGGTTAAAGCGGTGTCCGTTTTCCGGATCGTACGGCCCGTAAACGCGGTAGCCGTACAGCGCGCCCGGCTTAAGGTCGGGAACATAGCCGTGCCAGACCTCGTCGGTGTACTCGGGCAGCTCGAGCCTCGCAATTTCGTGTTGACCCGAGGGATCGTACAGGCACAGCTCCACGCGCTCGGCGTGGGCGGAAAACAGCGCAAAATTGACGCCCTTGCCGTCATAATTTGCGCCTGTCTGCTGGCCGTGACCGGCCCGAATCTCAAAATCCGTATTCTTATTCATTGTGACTCCCCATGTTATTCGCTGGTCATCAGAACCAGGATGCATCCTTTTTCAGACGAGAGGTCCAGCGCGTCGTCAAGCGTGCGCCGTGCGCCGGTAAACAGATCGCGGTAGCGCTTGCCCGCGAATTCCGGCGCAAGATCGATAACGGTGTTCGCCCACAGCGCCGGGTCAGGTCCGAGCCCGCGCTGCGTGACGTCAAGGACGAGGCGCGGCACCACCACGATCAGCGCGGCGTCGTCCTTAACGCGCGCCCAGGCGATAAGGTGATTTTCACGATCGCCCCTCACCCGCAGCGGCAGCCAGTCTCCGTAGTGAAACAGCGCGGGCGCGTGCTGGCGCATTCGCAGCAGCGTCGCGGTGACGAACTGCTTCACGCTTCCGTCCCGCCAGCGCGCCTCATCGTGGAAGATGGTTGCGTCAAGCCCCGCAAGATTCTCCGCAAGCCAGGCAAAGTCCGGCTCGCGGCGGTTGTCGGGATCGACAAGGCTAAAGTTGAGCGCCTCGCTGCCCTGGTAAATATCCGGCACGCCGGGCGCGGTCAGCTTTATCACCGTCTGGCTCAGGCTGTTCATCAGCCCGGCGCGGACGAACGGCTGCAGGGCGTCGTTGAAATCCGCGAGGAACGCAGCGTTGTCCGGCGACAGCATATGCCGGGCATAGCCCAGCACTACGCTCTCGTAGCTTTCGTTGCTGTCCGCCCAGTCGGTGCGCTGCTTGGCTTCGCGCAGCGCTTTCTCCACGAAGCCGAGGAAGCGGGTTTCGAGCACGCTCAGCCCCTCGCGGTCGTCCGGGGTTTGATTCGCGGGCCAGACGCCCGCCAGCGCCTGGTAGAGCATCCAGGTGTCGGCCCCATCGGGCGCGGTGCCGTCGTTGAGAAAGCGCACGTGCGTCTGGTTCATCTGCCGCCAGCGCGCCAGGTTTTCCGCCCAGCGCTCCGGCGCTTCCGTCAGGGCGTAAAGCCGTGCCCGCGCGTCTTCTCCGCGCTTGGTGTCGTGCGTCGAGGTGCCCAGCAGCGCGTCAGGCTGTCGGGCCAGGCGGATGCGCATCTCCTGGTGAAAGCGGGAAACGGAAAAGGCGCGCGGCGCAGGATCGGCCCCCACTTCATTGAGCGCGAGATCCATGTTGTGGCGAAAGAACAGCGTGTCCTCAACGGATTTCGCCATCAGCGGCCCGGTCAGCTGCTGAAAGCGGGTGCGGAACAGCGCGCCGCGCTCGCGGTCGCTCTCGTTCAGCTCGCCGCGCAGGATCAGCACAATCAGCGTCAGCGCGCCCGGTTCCGGCACCTCCAGCGTTTCGACAACACGCGCCAGCAGCGCCTCGTCGGCAGGCGTTAGCCCGTCCGCGGTGCCGTAGGTGCGATACACCGGAAACGCGATCAGCAGCTCGCGCAGCGCGTGGTGAAGCGCCTCGCGCGGCACCGCCACGCCGTTGCGCTGCGCCAGTTCGTCGGCAATGTTCAGCAGCGTCGTAAACTCGCCTTCAAAGTTGCGATCGGTCATCAGCCCTTTCGCATCCCGCAGCGCCAGCTCCCGGTCGGTGGTTTCGCCGACGGTCTTATCGTGGATCGTTTCCAGCAGCTCAAGGTTGTTATCGTCCACCAGCACCTCGGCCAGCGAGGCGATAAACTCGTACCCCGTGGTGCCCGATACCGGCCAGCCGTCGGGCAGCTGCTCGCCCCGGGCGAGAATTTTTTCCACGGTGATATAGCAGTCCGGCCCCGCGGCCTGGCGCAGGCGATGCAGATACCCGAGCGGATCGGCCAGGCCGTCGACGTGGTCGATGCGCAGGCCGTCAACCACGCCCGCATGGACCAGCTCGAGGATCAGCCGATGGGTGTCGTCAAACACCGCCTCGTCTTCGACCCGCACGCCCACCAGCCCCGTAATTTCGAAAAAGCGCCGCCACGAGAGCTGCTTCGGCGCCTCGCGCCAGGACATCAGCCGCCAGCTCTGCTTCTCGTGCAGCGCGGCGATCGCCTCGGGACCGACGGCGGTGAAATCGTCAAGATCGTCCACGCTGCCCGGATTCAGCGGCCAGGCGTTCTCATAATACTTCAGTACGGGCCTTTTCGTGACACTGTCACGCTCAAGCGTAATGGCACCCTTCTCCAGCTCGGCTTCGAACGTATCGCCGAGGAACGGCAGGGTCATCGGGCGCGACCAGTCGATGTCGAAGTAGCGCGCGTAGCGGCTCTGCTCGCCGTGTTCGATGACGTCCCGCCACCAGCGGTTTTCAAGGGAGGTGGACATGTGGTTCGGCACGATGTCCAGAATCAACCCCATGCCCGCCTGCTTCAGCGCCGCCGCCATGCGGTCAAACCCCGCGCGTCCGCCGATGGACGGTTCGATTTCGTTGGGGTCGGTAACGTCATACCCGTGGGTGGAGTCCGACGCGGCGGTAAAAATCGGCGAAGCGTACAGGTGGCTAATGCCAAGATCCTTCAGGTACGGCACCAGCTCTGCTGCGCGGTCGAAGGTCATTCCGTTGCGAAACTGAATGCGCCAGGTTGATAACGGGATCATAACGGGGCCTCTCCTTTTGCAAAGCACACGACGATGCTGTTTGTTTCCAGCGCGTTGAGCTGCGCGGGCCAGCTAAAAAGACGTTCTCCGGGAAGCGCGGGCAGCGTCGCGGGCTTTCCGGTATTGAGCGCCAGTGAAAGCGTGCCCGTGGCAAACCGCCAGCTCACCGCCACCCTTCCGGGCGCCGTTTCCAGCACGCGGCCCTGCACCGGTTTACCGTCGCGCAGCAGCGGCACGATGTGCTGCTGGCGCAGGGCGAGCAGGCGCTGCGTAAAGGCCAGCCACGCTTTCCCCTCGTCGGACTCGGTTTTCTGCCAGTCCAGCTTCGAGCGCATAAAAGTGTCCGGATCGTTGGGATCGGGAACCGTTTCGTCGTGCCCGGCATGGCCCGAAAATTCGCTGGCGCGCCCTTCGCGCACGGCGCGGGCCAGATCGCCGTGGAAATCGGTGAAGAACAGGAACGGACGGGTTTCGCCGTACTCTTCGCCCATAAACAGCAGCGGAACGTGGGGCGACAACAGCAGCGCGGCGAGCAGCACCCGCGTTTTATCCGCTCCGGCGAGCGCGATCAGCCGATCGCCCTGCGCCCGGTTGCCGGTCTGGTCGTGGTTTTGAATAAAATCGACAAAAAACGTCGGCGGCTGCGCAGCGCACTCAACGCCGCGGGATTCCCCGGTCTGAGCGGAGACTTCGCCCTGATAGACAAAGCCCTCCGCCAGCGCGCGGGCAAATTTCTTTTCAGGCTCAATGGCGAAGTCCTGATAGTAGGCGTGGGTCTCGCCGGTGGCGAAAACGTGCGCGGCGTTGTGGAAATCATCGTTCCACTCGGCGGTAAACAGCGGCGCGTTGCCCTGCTCGTCGCGCGGGTGAAGGAACACCACGTTGCGGCTGTCTTCGGTCGTCAGGTGGACGTGCCGGTCGGGAATTGCCTCGCGGATGCGGGTGGCGATCTCCTGCAAAACGTGGGTTTGCGAGGCATCCTCAATTTGATCGATGGCGTCAAAGCGCAGCCCGTCGAGGCCGTATTCGGTGAGCCAGTACAGAGGCGCTTCCACGATGTATTGCCTGGCGGGCAGCGACTCATAGGCGATGGCGTTGCCCCACGGCGTCATGCGGTCCTGATGGAAAAACGCCGGAGAGAGCGCGGGAAGATAGTTACCTTCCGGGCCAAAGTGGTTCAGCACGATATCCAGCACCACCGACAGCCCGAGAGCGTGCGCGGCGTCAATAAGCGCGTGAAAATCCTCCGGCGTGCCGTAGGCGGAATGCGGGGCGTACAGCAGCACGCCGTCGTACCCCCAGCCGCGCGCGCCGCCAAACTGCGACACGGGCATGATTTCGATCTGGGTGATACCAAGCTGCGCGAGATAAGGGAGCCTGTCGATGGCCGCCCGGAACGTGCCTTCCGGCGTAAAGGTGCCGATATGCAGCTCGTAAATCACCGTCTCTTCCCACGGTCGTCCCTTCCAGCTTTCGCTATCGGGCGAAGCGCGACGGGAATCGACCACCACCGAAGGCCCGTTAACGTCCCCTTTCTGCGCGCGGGACGCCGGGTCCGGCACGGTCATGCCGTCCGCCAGCCGGTACTGGTATTCGGCCCCCGGCTTCACGCCCTGAACGTCGACCTCGAACCAGCCCTCTCCCGCGGGCGTCATGACAATGTCCTTTCCGTCCAGGCACAGCGTCAGTGATTTTTGCCCTTCCGCCCACAGGCGAAAGCGAACAACGTCATCGGAAATAAACTCGGCACCCCAGTGCCGTTGAAATAATCTGGATCCCATTCTCATCCCTCGATTGAGCCACATTTTGCGCGACGCGAAATACAAGCTTAGTCGAGGTTTAGGGGCATGCTTCGAACGCTATCTATTGATTCCCTGCGCGAACCGGATTTATCCGAATTGCCGAATTCTGTGATTTTCCTCGCGAACGCTAACTATTCTTACTATTCACATCACAAAGGAGACCGGTATGACGACAGGAAATAACCACACGCTGAATTACCCTCGACCACCGTTTGCTGAACAACCTCAGCAGCCGCCGGGGCTGGCGTCTGAAATGAAGCCGCTGCCGGATCATGGTGAAACGAGCTATATCGGTTCGGGCAAGCTGGCGGGTAAAAAAGCCCTTATTACCGGCGGCGATTCCGGCATCGGGCGCGCCGTTGCCATTGCGTTTGCCCGCGAAGGTGCCGACGTGGCGATTGGCTACCTGCCGGAGGAAGAGTCCGACGCGGCGGCGGTGATCGCGCTGATCCAGGCGGAAGGCCGCAAGGCCGTTGCCATTCCCGGCGACATCCGCGTGGAGTCATTTTGCGATACGCTGGTTGAAAAGGCGGTGGACGGCCTTGGCGGGCTGGACATTCTCGTCAACAACGCCGGACGCCAGCAGTACTGTAAAGCGATTGAGGATCTGACCACCGCAGATTTCGACGCTACCTTTAAAACCAACGTCTACGCGCCGTTCTGGATCACCAAGGCCGCGCTGCGCCACTTCGCGGAAGGTGCCGTGATTATCAACACCTCTTCCGTGCAGGCGTTCAAACCGAGCGAGATCCTCGTGGACTATGCCCAGACCAAGGCCTGCAACGTCGCCTTTACCAAATCGCTGGCGAAGCAGCTCGGTCCGCGCGGTATTCGCGTTAACGCCGTCGCGCCGGGGCCGTACTGGACGCCGCTTCAGTCCAGCGGCGGTCAGCCGCAGGAGAAGGTGCAGCAGTTTGGGGAAGATACGCCGCTCGGCAGGCCCGGCCAGCCGGTGGAGATCGCCCCGCTGTACGTGCTTCTGGCGTCAGACGCCTGCTCGTATGCCTCCGGCCAGGTATGGTGCTCCGACGGCGGCACGGGCGTTGCCTGAGGTTAGCCGCGCGTCAGCGTGCTAAGAAATTTTTTGAGCACCTCGGAGCGGATGATGCGGTGACACACCAGCGTCAGCTCGCTCTCGCTGAGCCTGTCGAGAATGTCGATAAAGACC
Source organism: Enterobacter sp. KBR-315C3_2022 (assembly GCF_041399425.1). Taxonomy (NCBI): domain Bacteria; kingdom Pseudomonadati; phylum Pseudomonadota; class Gammaproteobacteria; order Enterobacterales; family Enterobacteriaceae; genus Enterobacter; species Enterobacter sp. KBR-315C3_2022. The sequence goes on along the minus strand of NZ_JBGKEB010000013.1, from coordinate 24,827 downwards.
ACGTTCGGCAGGTTCAGCGTCTTCGCCGAGGCGGGAAGCAGCGCCATGCCAAATCCCGCCGACACCAGGGTCAGCACGCCCGGCACGTCGGTTGCGTGCTGAACCACTTTCGGCTCAAAGCCCGCGTGGCGGCAGACGTCGTAAAAGTACTGCTCCAGCCCCATTCCCTCCGGATCGCTTAGCGCAATCCAGTTTTCTCCCTTTACGGACGCCAGCGTCACCGTGGCCGACGCCGCAAGCGGGTGCTGACGGCCCAGCGCAAGCACCGTTTTCTCCAGCGCAAACGGACGCGCCTGCAGGTCCTCAGGCAGCGGCGGGAGCGGCGCGCGCACGATCGCCACGTCGAGCTGGCTGTTTTGTACCTCAGAATAGAGCGCCTGAACGTTGCCCGTCCTCAGCGACAGCGAAATCCCCGGCCACCGGGAATGCAGCGCGCGCAGCGCGTCCGGCAGGCGCGCGTCAAACATGGCGCTGGAGACGCACCCCAGGTTCAGCACGCCCTGCTCGCCTCTGGCCGTTTTGCGCGCGTCGCCGACCGCCCGGTCGACCAGCTCGATCGCCAGCCGCGCCTTTTCGAGGAAGGCTTCTCCCGCGGGCGTCAGGGTCAGACGGCGGTGGGCGCGGTTGAACAACGTGACGTCCAGACGCGCCTCCAGCGCCTTGATCTGCTGGCTCAGGGCCGGCTGCGCCATGTTTAAGCGCTCCGCGGCCCGGTGCATGTGCAGCTCTTCGGCAACGGTGATGAAGTGGCGCATCAGTCGAAACTGCATCCGCGGTTTCTCCATAATTGATAATAAAATTCGTATCAAAATAGCATAAATGATGCAATTGATGCTCTTTCCACTTCGATGAAAAATAGCGCTATGCCATCTAAGGAGGAAAGTATGGAAAACACGATTCACGACCTGAGAAGCGCCATTGACCTGCTGCAAAAGCACGACGGCCAGTACATTGAAACCGATCGTCCGGTCGATCCTGACGCCGAACTGGCGGGGGTGTATCGCCATATCGGCGCGGGCGGCACCGTTAAGCGTCCGACCCGCACCGGCCCGGCCATGATGTTTAACCAGATTAAAGGCTACCCCGGCTCGCGCATCCTGGTTGGCATGCACGCCAGCCGCGAAAGAGCCGCCCTGCTGCTGGGCTGCCCGCCGTCCGAGCTGGCCCAGCACGTGGGCAAGGCGGTGAAAAACCCGATTGCGCCCGTCGTGGTGCCCGCCGCGCAGGCGCCGTGTCAGGAGCAGGTCTGGTACGCGGACGATCCGAACTTCGATCTGCGCACCCTGCTGCCCGCACCGACCAACACGCCGATTGATGCGGGGCCGTTTTTCTGCCTCGGGCTGGTGCTGGCGAGCGACCCGGACGACCGCTCGATCACCGACGTGACGATCCACCGCCTGTGCGTGCAGGGGCGCGACGAGCTGTCGATGTTCCTCGCCGCGGGCCGCCACATAGAGGTGTTCAGGAACAAAGCCGAAGAGGCGGGCAAACCTCTGCCGGTCACCATCAACATGGGCTTAGACCCGGCTATTTACATCGGGGCCTGCTTTGAAGCGCCGACCACGCCGTTTGGCTACAACGAGCTCGGCGTCGCCGGCGCGCTGCGCCAGCAGCCGGTCGAGCTGGTTCAGGGCGTGGCCGTTAACGAGAAAGCCATCGCCAGAGCCGAAATTATCATTGAGGGGGAGATCCTGCCGGGCGTTCGCGTTGAGGAAGATCAGCATACCCATACCGGCCATGCGATGCCGGAGTTCCCCGGCTACTGCGGCGAGGCCAACCCGTCCCTGCCCGTCATCAGGGTGAAGGCGGTGACGATGCGCCAGCACGCGATCCTGCAAACGCTGGTGGGGCCGGGCGAAGAGCACACCACGCTGGCGGGCCTGCCGACAGAGGCCAGCATCCGCAACGCCGTGGAAGAAGCCATTCCCGGCTTCCTGCAAAACGTGTATGCCCACACGGCGGGCGGCGGTAAATTCCTCGGTATTTTGCAGGTGAAAAAACGCCAGCCCTCCGACGAAGGGCGTCAGGGCCAGGCGGCGCTTATCGCGCTGGCCACCTACTCCGAGCTGAAAAACATTATCCTCGTTGATGAAGACGTGGATATTTTCGACAGCGACGACATTCTCTGGGCGATGACGACGCGCATGCAGGGCGACGTGAGCATCACCAACCTGCCCGGCCTGCGCGGCCATCAGCTGGACCCTTCCCAGTCGCCCGATTACAGCACCTCGATCCGTGGGAACGGCATCACCTGCAAGACCATCTTCGACTGCACGGTGCCGTGGGCGCTGAAGTCGCGCTTCGAGCGCGCGCCGTTTATGGAGGTGGACCCGCGTCCGTGGGCGCCCGATCTGTTTCCTGAGGTGAAGTCAGCCCGGCGCGGGGAAGCGCGGCAGCTGAAAAAGGAAAATTGCCGCCTTCCCCGCTTTCTTGTACCCTTTGAGCGTTCAACCCAACCCCACAAAAAATGAGACATTGGACGCCCTATGAGTGCACATATTTCCAAAGATCCTCTGCACGGCGTGACGCTGGAAATGCAGATTAACGCCCTGGTCGCACGCTACGGCTGGCGCGAGCTGGGGGAACGGATCAAAATTAACTGCTTTCGCAGCGACCCTAGCGTGAAATCCAGTCTAAAATTTCTACGGCGCACCCCGTGGGCGCGCGCGGAGGTCGAAGCGCTGTACCTCGATTCCCTTAGCGATACGGCCCCGGAAGTACCGGACGAACCCGCCTTTAATCCCTGGGCCAACAGCAGGATAACCAAGAGCTAACACATCAATGATGCGACGTGTAAAACGGACAGGCGCGCTGGTTGGCTGCGCGCTTTTACTTGCCAGTTGCTCCTCAAAACCACCCAAATCGCTCGTGACCCCGCCTTCGTCGGTCGCTCCCCCTGCCCAGCAGGCCAATGAGCCGATGCGCGGCATCTGGCTGGCAACGGTTTCGCGCCTCGACTGGCCGCCGGTCTCGTCGGTCAACGGCGTTAACCCGCAGCAGCGCGTCGCGAAGCAGCAGCAGGCGCTCAGGGACAAGCTCGACAAGCTGAAGTCGCTCGGCATTAACACCGTCTTTTTCCAGGTCAAGCCCGACAGCACCGCGCTGTGGGCCTCAAAGATCCTGCCCTGGTCAGATATGCTGACCGGCAACATCGGCGAGTATCCAGGCTACGATCCGCTGCAGTTTATGCTTGATGAGGCGCACCGGCGCAGCATGAAGGTGCACGCGTGGTTTAACCCGTACCGCGTCTCAACCAACACCAGGCCGTCGACCATCGCCGCGCTGAACCGCACCGCGTCGCAGCATCCTGCCAGCGTTTACGTGCAGCATCCCGACTGGGTGCGCATCTCCGGCGATCGCTTTGTGCTCGATCCGGGTATTCCTGAAGTGCGGGACTGGATCGTGCAGGTGGTGAGCGAAGTGGTCAGACAGTATCCCGTCGACGGCGTGCAGTTTGACGACTATTTCTATACCGAAACGCCAGACTCCAGGCTTAACGATGCCCAGACCTTCCGGCAGTACGGACAGGGGTTCGCCTCAAAAGCGGACTGGCGTCGCCACAATACCCAGCAGCTGATCGTCCAGGTTTCGCGCGCGGTGAAGCAGATCAAGCCGGACGTGGCGTTTGGCGTCAGCCCGGCGGGCGTCTGGCGCAACCGCTCGTTCGATCCGGCGGGTTCCGATACCCGCGGCGCGGCGGCGTATGATGAGTCCTATGCGGACACGCGCCAGTGGGTGCAGCAGGGGTTACTCGACTACATTGCGCCGCAGATTTACTGGCCGTTTGCGCGCGACGCCGCGCGGTACGACGTGCTGACCAAATGGTGGGCCGACGTGGTGAAGCCGACCCACACCCGCCTGTACATCGGCATAGCCTTATACAAGGTGGGCGCGCATTCGAAAAACGAGCCCGACTGGACGGTCAACGGCGGCGTGCCGGAGCTGAAAAAGCAGCTGGATCTTAACGACGCGCTGCCGAACGTCAACGGTACGATCCTCTTCCGCGAAGATTACCTCAACCAGCCGCAGACTCAGGACGCGGTGAACTACCTCAAAGGCCGCTGGGGAAGCTGATGCCGCGGGCGGAAACGGATTGTTTCCGCCCGCTTTTTACTCCGGCTTTGGCCCGAACATCGCCACCAGCTGCTTCGCATCCGGCATGCCGACCACCTGCTGGAGCTCGTTTTGCTCATTCATGTAGTAAATCGCCGGGGTCGCGTTCGCGCCAAGGGAATCCATAAGCGCCTGATGCTGCTGCAGCACGGCTACGGTTTCGCGGGAGGCCGCCGTTTCGGGCTTAGGCAGCTTTTTCCCGTTGGAAAGCTCGTACTCGCGCCAGGCCGCAACGGGATCGCTGGCGTTCAGGATTGCCGCGGCGTTGCGCCCGCTTTTCGGATTCAGAAACGCCACCAGCAGCGTGTTCAGCTGGACTTTATTCGCCTTCACCCACGGCTGCGCCTCGGCCCAGAACGCCTTGCAGTACGGGCAGAACGGATCGGCAAAGACGAACACCTTGCGCGGCGCGGCGTCGGCGCCCTCTTTTAACGGTTTAGCCGCGTTCAGCTTCTGCCACATCTCCCGCCCGAGCGGGGCGTAGATCTCTTTCTGGAAATAGCCTTCGCTCAGGTTTTTGCCCGCGTCGTCATACAGATAGCCGGAAATGACGTGCTTGCCGTCCGGGGTTAAAAACAGCGTGACGCCCATGTCCTGATACTGGCCAAGCCACGCGGGTGCGCCGCCGGGAGCATCAATTTTCTTGATGATTTTGATCTCCTGCCGATCGCTAAACTGCTTTACCACGTCCGGAATGGCCTCCGCGGCGTGGGCCAGCCCCGACGCCGCAAGCAGCGACAGTAACGGTAATCTTTTCATCTTCTTCTCCGGTATGCAGGGGGCCGAAGCCCCCTGTCGTTAGCGTTTTTTCAGCGCGTCGCTGACCATCGCGTCAAACTGCTCGTAAGGGATCCAGCCCGAAAGCATCTGGTCGCCGACAAGGGTAGCGGGCGTGCCCTGAATGCCCAGCTTTTCCGCCACGGACAGGCTGCTTTTCAGCGTTTCCATACTCTGCGCGTCCGGCTTGCTGATGCTCACCCCCGCCCGCTTTTTCGCCGCCTCGATGCTGGCATCGTCGTGGTAGCCCTTTTTCGCCATCAGGATATCGTTAAAGGCCATAAATTGCTGCGGCTGCGAGCGCCAGAGCATCAGCGCGTCCCGCGCGGACGTCACCGAGCTTTCGGCGCGATAAGGCAGGAATTTGAACACCACCGCGACGTCCGGGTACTTTTTAACGATCTTCTCCATGTACGGATCAAATTTTTTGCAGTACGGACAGTTGTAGTCCGTGAAAACAACCAGCGTCAGCTTCGGATTTTTTGCGCCAATGCGCGGCGAGCTGGGATCGTTAAACAAAAAATCACCGTTCTGGGCGATGACTTTCTTTATCGCCTCCTCACCCGCCAGCATGTTCTGCTGGTCGAGCTTTTCCGCCGCCTGGGCAAGGATATCGGGCTGGTTGATCAGCGTCTCACGCACCAGTTCCTGAACGCGTTTTTCCTGTTCGGGCGTAAGCGGACCGGCGGCCATGGCCTGAGCGGAGGCGCTCAGCAGTAAAAGCGTAATAAGCGTTTTTTTCATTTTCGTTAACCTTTGGCGTTGTTCAGTGCGGTCATCAGGGCCTGCTTGTTGAGCAGCGGAGAGAGGATCTCCCCGTCGGGCTTGCCCGGGCCTGACACCTCGTTAAAAGGGATGGCGTAGCGGTTTCGCTTCGCGAGGAAGTCGGCAATCAGCGTCGAGGGCTTGCTCCAGTCGCCGCGCAGGGCAACCACGTCCGGCGCGTTAAGCGCGGCAATAACCTCCGGCTGATTTAACACCCGGTGTTCGTTGACCTTGCAGGTCACGCACCAGTCGGCCGAAATATCGACAAACACGCGCTTGCCCTGGCCGAGAGCGGCCTGGATCGCCTCTTCGCTGAGCGGCTGCCAGTTGACCGCGTCGACGCTCGCCCGCGAGGCGGCGGCCTGCGGGGGCTGGACAACGTCGCGCAGCTGATACCCGCCAAGCGCGGCGAGCGCGATGATAACGCCCCAGAACAGCGGAGAGCCTTTTGGCCCGGTGCGGGCAAATATCGTGATGGCAATAACGATCAGCACCAGCATCACCACCTGGCTCGTCGCCTCGCCCAGATGCTGGCTCAGAAGCGTGACCAGCCACAGGCTTGAGGCCAGCATCATCAGCCCGAGAACGACCTTCAGCGTGCCCATCCAGCGGCCGGGCTTGGGCAGCAGCAGCGCCGTTTTGGGGATCAGCGCCACGAACAGCCACGGCAGGCTCATCCCGACGCCGAGCATCAGGAATATCAGCCACAGGGAGTGCAGCGGCGCCGCCAGCGCAAAGGCCACCGCCGTGCCGAGGAACGGCGCGGAGCACGGCGTGGCGAGCAGCGTGGCAAATACGCCTTCGCAGAAGCTTCCGGCCATGCCCGTGCCGCCCGCCGTCGCCAGACGCCCCGCCGCCGCGGACGGCAGCAGCATCTCAAACGCGCCGAACAGGTTCAGGGCAAACAGGAACGTCACCGCCACCATCAGGCCGATAAACCATGGGTTCTGGAACTGAATGCCCCAGCCGAGCGACGCGCCGGTCAGCTTGAGGGCCGTCACCATCGCCGCCAGCAGCGCAAAGGAGGTCAGTATCCCTGCGCTGGTCGCGAGGAAGCGCAGGCGGATTTTCCGCGTGTCGGAACCGGCGTGCAGCACGCTGCTGAGCTTCATGCCCATCACCGGCAGGACGCACGGCATCAGGTTGAGGATCAGCCCGCCGAGCAGCGCGAACAGCAGCATGCTGCCCAGGCCGGTTTGCGCATCATCCGCATGATCCGCTGCCGGGCGCGCGCCGACGGTCATCTCGGTTTGCTGCGCCCGGTCGCCGTTTGTCAGCACAAACGACAGCTTTTTCCCCAGCAGCGACGCGGGCCTGTCGCCCCACTCGTCGGTCACGGGCACGGTGACGCGCAAATTTTCGCCATTGTGCTTAATGACCGGCTCGCCCGGCAGTACGTCGCCTTCCAGCGGGTCAAAATAGATCCCCGGATTTTCCCAGCCGCCCTGCGCCGTTCCGGTGATAACCAGATCGCCTCCGTCCAGCCAGGCGGCAAGGTTTGATGTAATGCCGGAATCCCCCGGGATCGCGCGCATTGCCTGCTCAAACGCCGCCTGGAAGCCGCCGTCAACCGGCTGGCTAAAGTCGAGGCTGAGCGGATAGTCGGTCAACAGGCAGACGTTGCTGCAGGTGGACAGCGTCAGCGTGCCGTCAAGCGTGTCGCTGCTTGTCCCGGTGATGACTATCGGGATCGCGACCTTATTGTGATAGCCCTGCGTGGTCAGGCCGGAGATATCAAAGCGCGACGGCACCGGCCAGTACCAGCTGTCCTTGACGCCTTTCGGCCAGACAATCTGCGGGGCGACGCCCCCTTCGCCCGGCGAGCGCCAGTAGGTTTTCCAGCCCGACTGCAGCTCAACGGTGAGCAGGCCGAGAATGCGGTCCTGGCTTTTTTCTGCCTGGAAACGCACCCGGGCATGGTTGTTTTGTGGGGATGTCATCCAGCCGGTATCCGCCGCATGGGCAATGCCCGTGCAGGCGAGCAGCAGGAGGACGAAGCCCCTGAAGACGTGTAACATTTTTTACTCCGTGTACAGTGAAAGTTATCGTGTGGTTACGATGGTTTCACTCACGGAAAACGCAGTTTTTGAGGTGTATTCGCGGCGGCGGCGACTGAACGACGCGCTCTCTGAAGACAAGCGTACGCAGCGGCGTAAAGAGCTGCAGCAGCGCAAAGAAGAGGATAATGGCGGGAAGCGCGCCGTCGAAGAACATGGGCTGGGCGCACAGCAGAGACTGCGCGCTTAGCTGGCAGGGCGATGGCCCCGCCGACTCCGTATCGCCCGCGGGCTTCGTGGCGTCAACCGTCAGGGACGTCTGCGCCTGCTGTCCCAGCCCCTGCAAAAAATGGTTGAGATAGACCGCGCGTTGGACCAGGCAAAGCGCCATCGCCAGACACGTGATTATCAACAGCCATTTACCCAGAAGCGGACGGTTACGCATAACGTTCCAAAATATGAAGACGCCACGATCATAAACGATACCAATGAATCTACAAGTCCCGAGTGTGTAAGGATTTGTCTTTGTGGGTTATTGGCCTGTTAGCGCGTGGTACACGTCATGCGGGCAGCCTAAAGCTCGAGATACTTTGCGTCAGCTGCTGCGCCTGCGCCTCCAGCGAGGCCGCCGCGGAGGCTGACTGCTGAACCAGCGCCGCGTTCTGCTGCGTGACGCCGTCCATCTCGGTGACCGCCTGGCCAATCTGACCGATACCGCGGTTCTGCTCCTCGGAGGCGATGGAAATCTGCCCCATCAGCGAATTGACCTTATTGACCGAAGAGATAATTGCGTCGATCACGTCACCTGAACGATTCACCAGCGCGGCGCCATTTTTGACGCTGGATACGGACTGCGCGATAAGGTTTTCGATGTCTTTCGCGGCCACCGCGCTTTTCTGCGCCAGCGTGCGCACCTCGGTTGCCACCACCGCAAACCCGCGCCCCTGCGTACCGGCGCGTGCGGCCTCGACGGCGGCATTCAGGGCAAGAATGTTTGTCTGGAAGGCGATGCTGTTGATGACATTGGTGATATCTTCGATGCGCTGAGAATTGGCGGCGATGGTATTCATGGTCTCAATGACTTCACGCGTGACCGCCTCTCCGGTGTGGGCGTTAGTCACCGCGTCCTGGACCAGCTTGCCCGCCTCGTAGACGTTATCGGTGTTATTTGCCACGGTCGCGTTCAGCTCTTCCATGCTGGCCGCGGTTTGCGTCAGGGCGGCCGCCTGCTGCTCGGTGCGCGAGGCAAGGTCGATATTACCGGCGGCGATTTCCTGCGCGGCGTGGGTGACGCTGTTGCTGGCATCACGCACCTGCGCAATGGTGTCCAGAAGCGCCAGGCGCATCTGCTCCATTGACCCCATCAGGTGGTCAATTTCATTCCCCTCGCTGCCCTTCACCGGCACCGGAATATCCAGCCTGCCCGCGGCGATTTGGCTACAGTGTTCACGGGCCAGGTTGACCGGCGCGAACACGAAGCGGCGCATCAGCAGGCTGACGGCAACGATCACGGCGACGAACAGGAAAGCAATCCCGGCAATGATCGCCAGGCCGGACACGAAGTTATTCCGCGCGTCTTCGTTCAGGCGTTTGGCATATTTCTGATGAACGGACAGCACCTGGTCGAGGACCACTTCGTACTGGCGGTCTAGCTGAGAAACGGTGGGGATCAGCGCGTTAAATTTCGCAACGTCGTGAGCGGCCGCGGCCGCGATAAACGGCTCCAGCCCGCGATCGCGATAGTTAAGCCAGGCCTCCCGATAGGCGCTCACCAGCGGCGCTTCATCCGCCAGGCGCGGCGCGGCCATAAAGGCCGCAAAGGCGCCATCGGCCTTGGTCAGCGCTTCTTTCACGGCATCCAGCCTGGCGGCACCGTCGGCGGTATTCCCCACCTCGACCATCTTCACGTACTCCATCACCCGCACGCGCAGCGTACGGCTGTGGTTGATCGGGTCGATGATGGACAGCACCACCTGAATCTCTTTATTAACGTTATCGAGCGAGTTGTTGCTTTTAAGGATGAGACCAACCGTGGTGATGGTGCTGGCGACAAAGAAAAACAGCAGCGAAAACAGAACGATCAGCGATGATTTTTTTAACGACATAACTACCTCAGGATAAACACTCCCTATAGTTATCGGCTGAATCGTTTCTTTAATTAATTATAGTTAGTGCCGCATGTGCGGCCAGTGAATATCGCCGACGCCGTTGAGCTGCGGGCGGGCAAACAAAAAGCCCTGAAAGCGGCGTATGCCTGCGGATTCAAGCCACCGCCACTCTTCGAGCTTCTCAATGCCCTCGGCGACCAGCGAGATTTCCAGATCGGTACAGCAGCTGACGATGGACTTGACGATCGCCTGCTTGGGTCCGCTCAGGTGAACGTTGCTGACGATCTCGCGGTCAATCTTGAGTTTATCCGGCTGAAACTTGGTCAGCAGCGATAGCCCCGCGTAGCCGGAGCCAAAATCATCGATTGCCAGCCCAATTCCGGTGCCGCGCAGCGCTTTAATGGCGTTGTTGAAGGTGTTGAAGCCGGAAATCATCTCGTTTTCGGTCACTTCGATAATGACCTGCTCCGGCTGAAGGCCGCTGAGCTGGATTTGCTCAACCAAAAACTCGACAGCCCCCGGCACGTTGACAAGCGACATCGGCAGCAGATTCACCGCTATTTTATGGCTGCCGATCTTCAGCCTTTTGGCGAGCGCAAACGCGTAGGCTTTGGTCTGAAGGTCGACCTCATAGATCTTCGCGGGATCGAGATTGGCAAAGAATTGCTCAGGGCTGCCGCCGTCGTTACCGCGGATCAACATCTCCAGCGAGCTGATTTTCCCTTCGTAGGGCTCAACGATTGGCTGAAGGGCAAACTGACAGGTCTGACCGTCGATGAGGCCTGCGGGTTCGCCGAACGGGTGTTTTTCGCTGGTGAGCGTCCACGCCTCGGCCCGTTCATCGTGGTGCCGATGGGCGTAGTTCCCGCGGGTGATAAACGACTGAATGAATTTGAATACCCGATCGTCTGACGCAAGGTAGCTTTCAAGCTTGCTGTAGCGCAAGACGGACTGGAGAACGGTTTTCGGGGACCTTACCTGCAGATCGAACAGCAGCATCCCCACGTTTTCGAAGCGTCGGCGGGGACCGTAATCGCGCATCAGCTCGACGACGGAGGCGTGGCGCTTGTCCTTAACGATGCGCTGATAGAGCGCGACGACGCGATCTTCGCGGCCCTCAAGCACCTGCAGGATGTCCTGCCCGTTGAAAAGCATAATCCCCGTAATGCCGAGCGCCGTGTTGCGCTGCTTTGCCTGTTCAACCAGCATATTCAGCGCGTCATCATGACAGGATGAATCCAACTGGCTTCGGTAGATGAGTGTGGTCAGCACAGTATAGGGTCCTGTAGTAAGGGGCGTATCATGCGAGTTTCAGCATACTGTACTGCGTGACGTTAATATATAAAATCCGTGAATACCTCAAAGATTAATCCACTCTTTCATTAATCCTTTCCACCATGTAATCGTAAAACGGATTCGAGGTTACCCGCATCAGGCTATCCTTGCTCACGCTGAGCACCGACGTTTCGCCCCACAGCGCGATGGTTCCGAGGCTGATGCCGTAGCGGTTTTTCACCTCCGGATGGCGGCCGTATAAATCGTCATCGGGCGGGAACGGCACGGCGACGTGCGAAAGCGAGTAGATTTCTGCCGGATACGGCGTAGAGAGCGGCTCAACGCGCTCTCGAGTTTGCCCGGCTGGCGTGGTTTTAGCCACCGCGTCCAGGCTGTGCTCGCTGGCGTTGGCTATCGTCGTGACAGTGTAACGCCTCACCTGGGGCGGCAGCAGTTCGGACACCGCCGTCCACGATGCCGGTTTGAACAGTGGCCTGAAGCTTCCCGCCTGGTTAATGTCGAAGATCACCAGCTCGCTGCCGTTTTCCGGAAGGCGCTCAAACAGTTCGGTGACGACCGCCCGCGTGCTCACCGTGGAATCCATCACCGACTGGAACGCCAGCACCGGCGGCAGATCGTCAAGACGGCGTTCGCGGGCGTCGCGGCCCAGCTGCTCCTGCAGCGCCTGGGTCAGAAGCCACGACTGACGCGCGGCGTTCACCGGGAACGAGTTGTATTTATAAGGATTGTATTCCGGTGCGATAGTGAGCCACGCCGCTTTAGCAAACGCGGGCAGCATGGCGGGAAGGCCCGCCAGTCCGGCAAACCGAGCGAAAGACGTGACGCCGATCATCGGCGACAACAGGACCAGCTGCTGAGGTTTTCTCAGCTGTGCGGAGTCGAGCGCATCGAGGGCATATTTCATCGCCAGCGCGCCGCCGTTAGAGTACCCCACCAGATGCAGCGGAACCTTGTCCCCTGCAAGGCGGGTGGCCTCGCGCACGGCAAGCCGCGTGGCCGCCATCCACATCTCCCAGTCGACGTCCGTCAGCGCGCCCGGTGCGGTGCCGTGTCCGGGAAGACGCGGCGCCACGGCAACAAAGCCGCGCCGCTGATAGTCAAGGGCAAGATGCTTCACGCTGTAGGGGGAATCCGTAAGCCCGTGCAGGAGCACAACCGCGCCGTGCGGCGTTCCGGCAGGCATTAGCACAAACGAGCGGTTCGCATCGGGCGCGAACTGCCCCGGCCAGACCAGGCTTTTGCGGTAATAGCGGTTTAGCGGCGTGCGATCCTCCGCCCCGCTTTTCGCGGTAACGCTGTAATCCAGATCGGCGAAGATAGCGTTTTCCCGCGCGACGTAGTGCGCATAGTCGGACTTGTCCATCTCCCGCGCGGTCATTTCATCCGCTTTCCAGGTGTGCCAGAGATGCAGATCCGGCCCCTGCTGCGAGAGATACACCCGCACCGCCAGCAGCACGACCAGCGTTGTACCCAGCACCAGCGCGATTTTTTTTATGAGTCCCATGACCCGCACGCTGATGCGCCACGGCAGATTCACCATTCTGCTATCCCTTACCTGTTTGGTCTTTATCAATCTTACCAAAAATGTAAAGGGTCTGACGTATTCATGGTATCTATTGCAAGCTTTTTTAACTAATTGCTATATATGAATTTTTTTACTATGTCGAATGTCAATTGCTGTACAAAGCAATACACACTGCAATACGCGGGACATGTCACCGAACAAAAAAAGGAGTAATCATGCCTTTATTTTTGGATTTGCAGGCGATCGCCAACATCGGCGGCGGAATGATTATTGATGCCCGTAACTTCACCAACCTTGAACTTCAAAGCCTGGCGGTAGTAGCAAGCAAAAAATGTAGGTATGGCGTTCGGGTTATGAGGAATCCATATGCGCTCAAAAGTAAGGTTTTTTACCTTTCCCCCTGAATCCAGAAAATGAGCAACTTGTTTAGCCATCTCCCTATCCAGATAGCCTATTTTGTAAGAACTCGCCCCAATTAAACCTGTGCTGACAATATGAACGGCAATAGCGTTTTCATCATGGTGATTATCCATTTCACGCTGGAGGATAGGTTGATATTTTTTACCTGCTTCGGGATCAAGATGCCTTCTGACAATATTTTTTCGGTCAGTTCCATCCTCGTTTTCAGTGTGAATCCCTGCAACCTCAATTTGATAGAGCATACAATTTCCCTTTTTTCCTTGTTTGCTCAGTAAGTTAATCATTTTAGTAAAATATTTTTTACATTTTAAGTGCTAATCACCACTAGGCTGCATGATAAATCTACGGAAGAAGTATTTTGCAATAGAGAGGCTGATCCTGAAGTGACGCCCCCTGGAAATAACGGCTCAGGACAAAATTGTAGTCATCCTTAACATCATCCCACCCGAAGCGGAAAAACAGATGTTTGGTTTTAAAATAAGCGATCTGGAGGATGCAATAAATTTGAGCATGAAGCCCCTGGCGACTACTGGCCAGCGCCAGTTCAGACTCATCCAGAGCCAGAAATTCCAGCCGCTGTGCATCATTGAAATCAGGAAGTCCATACAGCGCTTCCTGTTCGGCACTATTTAAAACTGCCAGTCGTTCGCTTTTACCTGTCGCTTTACCACGCGTTGTCATCCTGACCCCAATTAATCATGTCCGTAAGAGGATCGCTCTGCGGACAGTAAAAATTAAATTTGCGCTTCAGAGAAAATCACTGCTGGCGTTGTCTCATATCACTGGTACGATATCAATCTCTTTGACGGCCCCTTATACGTACATACTTATGACTGAAATTCGCATTGGCTATGCCCGGTGTTCAACTGACCGCCAGGATCTGGCCACCCAGCAGGAAGCCCTGGTCAACCTGGGTGTAGCTTCGGACCGGATTTATACCGACAAGGGTCTGACCGGTACAAACCGCCAGAGGCCCGGGCTGGATCAGGCGCTGGCGGCCGTTCGTCAGGGAGATACGCTGGTCGTACCTAAACTGGACAGGCTGGCCCGTTCAGTTCTAGATGCTCGGGAAATTGCCGATGCACTACAGGCCCGTGGCGTGAAACTGGCTCTCGGTACGAGCATCTATGACCCGGTAGATCCGATGGGCAAAATGTTCTTCAACGTGCTGGCGACCTTTGCTGAGTTTGAAGGCGATCTGATACGGCTGCGTACCCGCGAAGGGATGGCCATCGCCCTGGCAAAAGGAAAACTGCGGGGGAAGCAGCCGAAGCTGTCAGAAAAACAGCAGAAAGAGCTCTGCCGGATGCATGAAAGTGGCGAGTACTCTATCAGCGATCTGGCTGAATTATTTTCCGTTTCGCGACCAACTGTTTACCGGACGCTTTCCCGTGGGGAATAATGAAAAACTGGATTTAATGAAAATAAGCAAGGAGCATTTATGTATGGCAACAATGAAATTATCAGTTATTTACAGGCAAATAAGGTTCTTGCGCTAAAACTCGACCATGCACTAACAGGCGTAGGAAACGCTGTATCAAATCAGATTGAAACGATCGGCGCAGGTGCAACGCGTGCACTTTATTATACATCCTGCTTTACTGAGGAATACCAGGACGTATGTCAGCAGCAAAAGTCTGATGATATTCGGTTCAAAAATGGTGTTATTTATCTTCTTCGGCATGGCAACGTTGCGTATGATATGCTCAAGATATATTTCGAGGAAATATTTAAATATAAAACATCAGAACAGCTTGAACGTATCAAACAAATGCTTATGGCTGTTAATATCCATATTGCCGCAAGCTCACTCACAAACATGGGATTTGCTTTAGCAACGGCATCATTTGTTGCTGCAGGCATGAATCTAAGCCTTGAACTCAGTGCCCTGGTAGGGCGAAGAACGGGACAGGTTGTTGGGGCTATTGGCTTATATGGTGTTGTGCAAAAAGCAGCAGATAGTGCGCGTCGTCTTCATATTACTCATCCAGAGTACTACTCCGCGCTATATGCTCAAGAGCTGGAAATGATGTATTTCCTGATAGAGCCATTGTTTGAGCGGGCTGAGGCGTTTAAAGCCCAATGGGTATCGGATGATGAAATTGCAGACATTATAACCAGGATGATTCGATAACCATGATGAATCTTGTCAAAAGGTTTTTCAAGCGAATGTTCAGGTCACTGGTTTCGATGTATGGCCCAGCCGTACTGACAATCATATTCGCTTTAGTTCAGGGGTTGTTATTTCCAGATAGTCCAATCTGGCTTATCCCTTTATTTTTTTTGTTTGTGATGATTGTTTTATCTATATATGAAGTTGTAAATTTCAAACGTTAAAGTTATCTTAAGTTTTTATAAGCAAATAATATGTCTACTCCCGCACACTTATGGCTTGAAGATGAAAATGGTTCTCCAATTGTAGGCAGCTGCATGATGCCCCTGCGCTTAGGTTCTATTGAACTGAAATCATTCTCCCACGGCGTCACTATTCCGGTTGATCCGAGTTGGGGAAAACTTACCGGAACGCGAGTTCATAGCCCGATCACGATAGTGAAAGAATTTGATCAGACAACACCACTCCTGTACCGCGCTGTCTGCGAAGGCCGAACCATGAAGAAGGCGACAATCAAGATGTACCGTATTCTGGAGTCAGGTATCGAGGCCGAGTATTTCAATATCATTCTGGAAAACGTCAAGTTCACAACAGTTGCCCCATATTTGGCTCCTAACGGTATGAGTAGTACTCACCTTGAAACGCTCGAATTACGTTATGAGGCGATCACCTGGAAGTATACGGAAGGAAATATCATCTATCGTGATTCATGGAACGATCGTTGCTGTGCCTGATAACTAAGGGAATCAGAGGAGGCAAATACCTCCTCTGGTACTAACGAGGAGATAAAATGGTCGACTTAACTACTGAACAACGACAGTTGGCAGAGATAGTTCATGATTATGCCTGTCGGTTTCCTCTTACAGAAAATGGTGATGCTCAGTTATTGCAGGGCTGCTATGACTATATGGAAGCCTTTAAACGGGTGATGGACAGCGCTTCAAAAGTCCAGATGGACTACATTTGCCTGCAATACCCTGGATCTTTTCGCTTTGCACAATGGATGGAAAGGCTGGTTCAGGGCATTGCCGATGGAGTGATTGAGGTGCCGAAAGATCACTAATAACAACGGGCCGGAAATTTCGGCAGTTCCGGCGTAGAACCACAAAACTAACAGCGCCGTGTTTACTCACCCTGGCAGACATTCCTCGCTCGTCAGAAATAACCCGCTGCTTGTCCTGCGGCTTACCCATCGGTTTTTTTAGTTGCTTGTCACTCAGCTTGTTTTCCGCTGCCATTTCTTTTCCTCGCAAACACAAAAGCAATACACGCTGCAATATACAGCAGACCGTAACAGGGCAAACAAAGCCGATCTTATTTGAACATCAAAAACAGAATTGTTTTTTATTCAATGGATTACCGAACGAAACCGAACCTGATTGGCGGCCTGTTTTGTGTATATTGTATGCTCATGGTAGTTATCGGCAACGTAGGTTGCTACAGCCCTCCTCGAAAGGCTGTAGCACCCCCTGCTTTAAATCTGCGCCATCCCACCGTCCACAAACAGCTCGGTGGCGTTAATAAAGCTCGCCGCATCGGAGGCTAAAAACGCCACGGCTTTACCCACTTCTCCCGGCGCGCCCAGACGGCCCAGCGGCACCTGCGCGGCCAGCGCGTCGAACAGGCCCTGACGCTGTTCTTCGGGAACCAGGTCGCCCAGGCCGGGCGTTTTGACGGGGCCGGGGCTGACCACGTTGACGCGGATGCCACGCCCCTGCAGATCAAGCGCCCACGAGCGGGCAAAGTTGCGCACCGCGGCTTTGCTGGCGCTGTAAACGCTAAAGTTTGCAGTGCCTTTGATTGATACCGTCGATCCGGTCAGGATAATCGACGCCCCGGCAGAGAGCAGCGGCAGCGCCTTTTGCACCGTAAACAGCACGCCGCGCACGTTGGTGCCAAAAATCCGGTCAAACTGTTCTTCGGTAATCGCGCCCAGCGGCAGCATGTCCCCACCTCCCGCGTTGGCGAAAAGGATATCCAGCCGCCCTTCGTCTTTCGCTATTTGGGCGTAAACCTCATCGAGATCGGCAAGTTTAGACACGTCGGCGCGAATGCCTACCGCCGATGAGCCCACTTCCGCGACCGCGGCGTCCAGCTCTGCCTGGCGACGGCCTGTGATGTAGACCTTGGCGCCCTGTGCCGCCAGCTCCTGCGCGGTGGCAAGACCAATACCCGTGCTGCCGCCGGTGACCAGTGCAATTTTTCCTGCGAGCGTTGTATTCATGTTGTTCACCTTAATTTCGCGTTGAGAGATGCAGGGTGTCGCCTGCGTTGAACAGACTTTAGCCCTTGCGGGATTAGCGAAAAATGGGCAAAAATGAAAATGACTTTTCACAACAGGAAATAATCAAGGGGAAGCGCGTGGATCAACTTATGGCAATGCGCGCCTTTGCGCGCGTGGTGGAATCAGGCAGCTTTACCCGCGCGGCGGATTCACTGAATATGCCGATCGCCACGCTGAGCAAGCTGGTGAAATCCCTGGAATCGCATCTCGAAACGAGGCTCCTGCACCGCACCACGCGCCGCGTCGTCACCACGCCGGAAGGGATGGAATATTACGAGAAAGCCATGCGGGTGCTCATCGACATCGAAGATATCGACACCTCCTTTCGCGCGTCATGCTGTACGCCAAAAGGCCATCTGCGCGTTGACGTGGGCGGTTCAACCGCTCGCGACGTGCTGATCCCCCTTCTGCCCGATTTTATGCGGCGCTACCCGGACATCCGCATCGACCTCGGCGTCTCCGACCACCCGGTGGATTTAATCAGCGGCAACGTGGACTGCGTTATACGGGGCGGCCCGCTGGATGATTCAACCCTGATTGCCCGCCACATTGGCGATGCCGAACTGCTCACCTGCGCGACGCCGCACTATTTAAAAACCTATGGCGTACCGGCGTACCCGCAGGAGCTGCGAAACGGCCACCGGCTGGTCAGCTATCTTTCACCCGTCACCGGGCGGGCATTTCCGTTTCGCTTCAGGGAAAATGGCAACGCGCTGGAGATCGCCGTGCCGCATTATCTTGGCGTCAATGAAAGTAACGGCCATCTCGCGGCCGCGCTGGCGGGTTTGGGAATTATTCAGACGTTTGGCTATGCCGCTCGGGCCCACCTGCAGGCAGGCACCGTGGTTGAGATACTCCGGGACTGGCGTCCGAAGGCGTATCCTTTTCACGTGGTTTACCCGCAGAACAGGCACCTGACGCACCGCCTGCGGGTCTTTATCGCGTGGCTGGCAGAGGTGTTCCCCGCCGCGCTGAAAGGCTAGCCGGGCGAGTGCCCGGCGAAGGTTAATTCAGCTTATAGTCCAGGGTGATTTCAGCCTTCAGCACCTGAGAAACCGGGCACCCGGCCTTCGCTTTCTGGATGATGCCGTCAAACTGCTGCGGGTCGATGCCAGGCACCGTCACCTTGCTTTGCAGGGCAATTTTGCTGATAGCAAAACCGGCGTCGGTTTTGTCCAAAGAGACGACCGCTTTCGTGTCAATCGAATCAGCCGTATAGCCCGCCTCGCCCAGCATCAGCGACAGCGCCATTGAGAAGCATGCCGCATGCGCCGCGCCGATCAGCTCTTCCGGGTTGGTACCCTTTTCCCCTTCGAAACGGGTATTAAAGCCGTAAGGTTGCTGATTCAGGACGCCACTCTCAGTAGAAACCGTCCCTTTCCCGCGCTTAATATCGCCAGACCAGTGTGCCGAACCGTGCTTATGAATCGTCATTATTGCTCTCCTTTTGGCTTACAAAGGGTTAAGTATAGGACGTCAGTCACATTTTGCCGCGAACACAGACGAGTCTTACCCGAGCGCAAGCGAGTGCGCCAATGCGTCGAGGAACACGCGCTGGGCTGCGGGCTGATAGTCCCGCGACTGATAAATGCCATAAATACCGATCGGCTTCGGCGTAAATTCGCTCAGCACCGGCACCAGGGTTCCGTTGTGCAGCGCGTCCTGCGCCTCGCGCTCGGGCAGCATGGCAATGCCGCAGTGGGCGATGGCGGCCTCCATTAGCAGAGAGGATATGCTCGCGCTCAGGTTACCGCTCACGGCTACGGACGCCAGTTCACCATCGGGGCTGATAAACCGCCACGACTGCCCGGCAAAAAAGCTGTAATGCAGGCAGTTATGCTCAGTTAAATCCTCCAGACGCGCGGGCGTGCCGCGCGCGGCAAGGTATTGCGGCGAGGCGCAGAGCACCGAGCGGCACTCCCCGATCCTGCGCGCAATCATCCCCGGCTCGGGGGTGTCGGTAATACGAATCGCCACGTCGATACGCTCGCCGACGAGGCTGACGGGATGGTTATTCACGTCCAGCTCGACGCGCAGGTGCGGAAAACGCGCAAGCATCTCCGGCAGCACCGGGGCGATCACCTGCATCGCCGTGAAGTGCGCGCAGGCGACGCGCAGCGTGCCGGACGGCATGTCGCTTGCGGACTGATCCTCAATTTCCTGCGATATCTGAGATAGCGTGCGCGTTTTTTGCAGCACTTTTTCCCCTGCGGCGGTCAGGGTGAGCTTGCGCGTTGAGCGGTTAACCAGCCGCGCGCCCGCCCATTTTTCCATCTGCTCAAGGTAGCGGCTGACCATAGGCCGAGAGATCCCGAGCGCTCTTCCAGCGGCGCTCAGGCTTCCGAGTTCACATATGCGGTTGTAGACCTGAGCGGCAATCACGCGATCCATTTGTTGCTCCATCTGCTCGATTTATGAAACTAAGCATGTCCTGTTTCAGGAATAGTGGCAAATGCTCAGTTACTTATAATAAAGACTTTCCTGATAACAGAGACACGATGATGAAGCTTACCCACCTTGCCGCGCTGGGCACCGTTTTTACGCCGGTTGCGTTTGCCGCACCGCTGACCGTTGATACCTACAACCCGCAGGAGAAGGCCATTTTCGCCGTCTCTTCGACCCTGGTTTCCGGGCCGAAAGAGGCCGTGCTGTTTGACGCGCAGTTCAGCGTGAAGGACGGCGAAGCGCTGGTCGAAAAAATCCGCAAAAGCGGCAAAACGCTGAATAAAATCGTAATTACCTCCGGCGATCCGGACTTCTATTTCGGCCTGCAGCCGCTGGTGAAGGCCTTCCCGAACGCCAAAGTGCTCGCTACCCAGCGCGTTGTGGACCATATCAAGGCCACAAAGGACGCCAAGCTCGCCTACTGGGGCCCGCAGATGAAGGACGGCGCGCCAACGGCGCTGTTCGTTCCGCAGGTTCTGGCGTCCAACACGTTTACCATCGACGGCGAGAAAGTGGATATTGAAGACGCGGAGAGCTACGCCGCCTACGTCTGGATCCCGTCGGCGAAAACCATTCTGGGCGGAACCGGCGTGTCGTGGGGGATCCACGTCTGGACGGCGGATACGCAAACCAAAGCGGCGCGCCAGCAGTGGCAGCAAACGCTGGAGGCGATGGCCGCGCACGAGCCAGAGCGCGTGATCCCTGGCCACTACCTCGGCACGCCGCCAGCGGGAACCGGCGCCATCGACTTTACGCGCCAGTATTTGCAGCACTTTGAACAGGCCCTGGCGGACAGCAAAAACTCCGCAGGCGTTATCGCTGCGATGAAAAAACAGTATCCCGACCTGGCGGAAGAGAGTTCTCTGGAGCTCAGCGCCAAAGTGAATACCGGCGAAATGAAGTGGTAATAGCCTGAATTTCTCCTGCTATATTTATTATTTTATAGCAGGAGAAAAAAATGCCTTCGACGGTAAGAGGAATTGACCACATTGGTATTACGGTACCGGATATTGAACAAGCCACCCTATTTTTAGAACGCGCCTTTGACGCACGCGTTTTATATCACTCGGTCACGCCGGACAGCGAAAATATTGACCACGATGCACAAGAACACACGCTAAGGCTATTCCCCGGCACGCGCATCCGCGCCATACGCATGCTTGCCATGCCCCACGGGCCGGGAATAGAGCTGTTTGAAATGCACGGCCCTGAACAGGGGCCTCCCGCGCGCGCCAGCGATTTCGGGCTGCAGCACTTTGCCGTCTATGTCGATGATTTTTCAAAGGCTATCGCCTCCTTCACCGCCGCCGGTGGCGAGATGTTCACCGAACCCAAGCCGCTTACCTTTCCGGATGAACGCGGAGAAGGCAATGCGTTTTGCTACGGGCAGACGCCCTGGGGCAGCATTGTCGAGCTGATTTCCTGGCCCTCCCCGATGCCTTACGAAAAAAAGACCTCGTTACGGCGCTGGAAGCCGTAATTGCGTCTCGCCCCCTGAAAAATGATATTTTTATTTCCAGGACGAATCTTAGCCACATCCACAAAAATATTTGCGACTCTGTCTATGAATTAAATTTTTGCGAGCCGTACCATTAAACAGACAACGACACGGAGGCAGTATGTTTACTTATTACCCGGCACACACCACTTCAGCACAGCCCGAACTTGTTAACGCCATTGCGCAAGGCATCCATGCGGAGCGTGGAGCTGTTACTGAAGATGACATTTTGATGGAGCTGACCAAATGGGTTGAGGCTTCAGACAATGACATCCTCAGTGACATCTACCAGCAAACCATTAACTACGTCGTCAGCGGCCAGCATGCCGCTTTCTAAAAATCTGCTAAGCTGGATCTGCAACCTAAGGGGTTACATTTCGTTTGCGTAAGCAAACTTGTCCTTAAAACTATCAACAGGATTGAGGAGTTAATATGAAATCGAACCGTCAGGCACGCCATATTTTGGGGCTGAACTACAAGCTGTCTAACCAGCGTAAGGTGGTGATTGAGGGCGACAGCGAAACGCAAGTCACCCACGCTACCGGCAGAAAACGCCACGCAGGCAAGTAAGTCCCGCTAAGATATCCACAACACCATCGGCAAAAACCGGTGGTGTTTTTTTTATGTGGTGCGGTAATTCACATTTAGCTCCTTTATAATATCGCCCGAACCGCAGCCCTCAGCACAGCCCAGAAAGATGATAAACGACAGTGTCAGGGACGGATCTTCAAAAATTGAGTGAGTGACATGGACAACAAACTGAAAAAACATCGTTCCTTATACATCCCGTACGCCGGCCCCGTTTTACTCGAGTTTCCCCTGCTCAACAAAGGCAGCGCCTTCAGCATGGAAGAGCGCAGCAGCTTTAACCTGCTTGGCCTGCTGCCGGAAGTGGTCGAAACCATCGAAGAGCAGGCGGAGCGCGCCTGGATCCAGTATCAGGGCTTTAAAACCGAAATCGATAAACACATCTACCTGCGCAACATTCAGGACACCAACGAAACGCTTTTCTATCGCCTGGTGCAAAACCATCTCGAAGAGATGATGCCGGTGATTTATACCCCTACGGTCGGCGCGGCCTGTGAGCGTTTCTCCGAGATCTACCGTCGCTCGCGCGGGGTATTCATCTCTTACCAGAACCGTCACAACATGGACGATATTCTGCAGAACGTGCCAAACCACAACATCAAGGTGATCGTGGTGACCGACGGCGAACGTATCCTCGGCCTCGGCGATCAGGGCATCGGCGGGATGGGGATCCCTATCGGCAAGCTCTCTCTGTATACCGCCTGCGGCGGCATCAGCCCGGCCTATACCCTGCCGGTGGTGCTGGACGTGGGAACCAACAACCAGCAGCTGCTGAGCGATCCGCTGTACATGGGCTGGCGCCATCCGCGCATTACCGACGACGAGTATTATCAGTTCGTTGATGACTTTATCCAGGCCGTGAAGCACCGCTGGCCGGACGTGCTGCTGCAGTTCGAAGATTTTGCCCAGAAGAACGCCATGCCGCTGCTGAACCGCTACCGCGATGAGATCTGCTCGTTTAACGACGACATCCAGGGCACCGCCGCCGTTACCGTCGGCACGCTGATTGCCGCCAGCCGCGCGGCGGGCAGCCAGCTCAGCTATCAGAAAATTGTCTTCCTTGGCGCAGGCTCGGCCGGGTGCGGTATCGCCGAGCAAATCATCGCCCAGACCCAGCGCGAAGGATTAAGCGAAGAGCTGGCCCGCTCCCGCGTGTTTATGGTTGACCGCTTCGGCCTGCTGACCGACGGCATGCCAAACCTGCTGCCGTTCCAGACTAAGCTGGTGCAGAAGCGTGAAAACCTGAAGAACTGGGACACGGATAACGAGGTTCTCTCCCTGCTGGACGTGGTGCGCAACGTGAAGCCGGACATCCTGATCGGCGTATCCGGGCAAACCGGCCTCTTCACCGAGGAGATCATTCGCGAGATGCATAAATACTGCGAGCGGCCTATCGTCATGCCGCTGTCTAACCCTACCTCACGCGTGGAGGCCACGCCGCAGGACATCATCGCCTGGACCGAGGGCAACGCGCTGGTCGCCACCGGCAGCCCGTTCGACCCGGTGGTGTGGAAAGACAAGCTCTATCCGATCGCCCAGTGCAACAACTCCTACATCTTCCCGGGGATTGGTCTGGGCGTGATCGCGTCCGGCGCGTCGCGCATTACCGATGAAATGCTGATGTCCGCAAGCGAAACGCTGGCCGGTCACTCACCGCTGGTGAACAACGGCGAAGGGCTGGTGCTGCCGGAGCTGAAGGATATCCAGAAAGTGTCCCGCGCGATCGCGTTCGCGGTCGGCAAAATGGCGCAGCAGCAGGGCGTGGCGGTAAAAACCTCCGCAGATGCCTTGCAGCAGGCCATCGACGATAACTACTGGATGCCGGAATACCGGAGCTATCGCCGGACGTCGATTTAACTCAGATTAAACTCTCCCTCTCCCTCAAGGGCTGAGAGAGCCCCACAAATTGCAGCCTGGCACAGAATACTCCCTCTCCATTTAGGGAGAGGGCTGGGGTGAGGGGGAGCATGCGACTCAGGTGGTTGTTCCGTTCACCTTAAGTTCTGCACTGCTCTGTCTGCAGCGTCACCCGTGAACGTGTGAAGGGGGCTCGCCGTGTATGAACCGGTCACATGGGTAACACTTTAAACCGGGCACATGGGTAACAGGTTATAACGGTACGGTAAACAGCTGATGGAGGTTTACCGTGCCCTGGACTGAGACTGTTACCATGCAACGTTTGCAGTTTGTCGCGGCCTGCCTTGAAGGCAATCTTTCTATTGCTGAGGTGTGCCGCCAATTCAATATCAGCCGTAAAACCGCCTACAAGTGGCTGGCTCGCTTTTCCCCGGATGACATTGCTTCTCTCACCGATCGTTCCCGTGCACGTCATCATCAGAACAGCACGCCTGAACCTATGATGAAGTTGCTGCTGGAGACAAAGCAGCAATATCCACTGTGGGGACCAGAGAAAATCAGACAGCGGTTGCTTAACCTGAACATCAGTAACGTACCAGCGGCCAGCACGATTGGGGATCTCTTACGTCGCCACGGTCTGGTCAAAAAACGTAAGGCTCCAGCTTTTAAATCCGCGCGCCCTCATGAACTACATTCTGTTATTCAGCCAAACGATGTCTGGAGCGCTGATTTCAAAGGGCAGTTTACCCACGCCAGCGGGCGCTGGTGTTATCCCTTTACGCTGACTGATAACTACAGCAGGATTGTTCTGGCCTGCGAGGCCACTTATGTTCCAGATGCCCGTTTTGTCATTTTCTGTCTGGAACGGGTGTTTCGCGAATGTGGTATGCCGCAGGTGCTTCGAACCGATAACGGAGCTCCATTTGCAGATGCCGGTCTGTGGAGGCTAAGTCAGATGTCAATCTGGCTGATAAAGTGTGGGATCCAACCCGAGCGTATCCGTGCGGGTAAACCCACGGAGAACGGACGGCATGAACGGAT